>LUZH01000323.1 GCA_001602885.1 Bacteroidales bacterium Bact_16
ACGTGATGTTGGTATAGTCGATGCTCTTGAGCATCTCGGTGGTGATCTTCTTGTCCTTCGGGATGATCTCGACGCCGTAGAGGTCGGAGATGCCGGCGCTCTTGCGGTTCTTGGTCAGGATCACCAGCTTCTGGATGAAGTCGGCGTAGAGCTTCTCGGCCTTGCGGTCGAACTCGGCCTGACGCATCTCCAGGCGGGTCTTCTGGTCGTTCTTGGCCTGGCTCTTCTTGCCGGTCTCCTTGGAGAGCTTGGCATAGAGCGCGGTGCCGATGACCGTGCCGCTCAGGGACGGGTTGGCCTTGAGGGAAGCGTCCTTGACATCACCGGCCTTGTCGCCGAAGATGGCCTTGAGGAGCTTCTCTTCCGGAGAAGGATCGCTCTCGCCCTTCGGGGTGATCTTGCCGATCATGATGTCGCCCGGTTCGATGTGCGCACCGATGCGGACGATACCGTCTTCGCCGAGGTTCTTGGTGGCGTCCTCGCTGACATTGGGGATGTCGGAGGTGAGCTCTTCCATGCCGCGCTTGGTGTCGCGGACCTCGGTGAGGTATTCGTCCACGTGGACGGAAGTGAGGACATCCCACTTCACCATCTCCTCGGAGAGGACGATGGCATCCTCGTAGTTGTAGCCCTTCCAAGGCATGAAGGCGACCATGAGGTTGCGGCCGAGGGCGAGCTCACCGTTCTGGGAGGCGTAGCCCTGGGTCAGCACCTGGCCCTTCTCCACCTTGTCGCCCTTCGCCACGATCGGCGAGAGGGTGATGGTCGTGCTCTGGTTGGTCCTGCGGTAGATCGGGAGCTTGTAGACAGTCTCCTCGGGGGAGAAGCTGACGAAGCGCTCGTCTTCGGTCTGCTCGTAGCGGATGCGGATCTCGTTGGCGTCGACGTAGGTGACCTCGCCACGGCGCTCAGCGATGAACTGGGTGCGGGAGTCGAGGCAGACACGCTCTTCCAGACCGGTACCCACGATCGGGGACTCCGGCTTGAGCAGAGGCACGGCCTGACGCATCATGTTCGCACCCATGAGGGCGCGGTGGGCGTCGTCGTGCTCCAGGAACGGAATGAGGGAGGCGGCGACCGAAGCCATCTGGTTCGGAGCCACGTCCATATAGTTGACCTCTTCCTTGGTGACGACCGGGAAGTCGGCCTCGAGACGGCACTGGATGCGGTCCTCGAGGATGTTGCCCTCGTCGTCCATGCGGACGTTGGCCAGGGAGACCAGCTTGTTCTCTTCCTCCTCGGCGCTCATGTAGTGGCAGCCGGCGGCGGAGAGATCCACCTTGCCGTCCTTGACGTCGCGGTAGGGGGTCTCGATGAAGCCCAGGGCGTCGATGCGGGCATAGACGCACAGGGAAGAAATCAGACCGATGTTCGGACCTTCCGGCGACTCGATCGGGCAGAGGCGGCCGTAGTGCGTGTAGTGCACGTCTCGGACCTCGAAGCCCGCGCGGTCACGGCTCAGACCGCCAGGGCCGAGAGCGGAGAGACGGCGCTTGTGCGTGATCTCCGCCAGCGGGTTGGTCTGGTCCATGAACTGGGACAGCTGGCTGGTGCCGAAGAAGGAGTTGATCACCGAAGAGAGCGTCTTGGCGTTGATCAGGTCGATCGGGTTGAACTGCTCGCTGTCGCGGACGTTCATGCGCTCGCGGATCGTACGCGCCATACGGCTCAGACCCACGCTGAACTGGTTGGCAAGCTGCTCGCCGACCGTGCGGACACGGCGGTTGGACAGGTGGTCGATATCGTCGACCGAAGCCTTGGAGTTGATCAGCTGGATCAGGTACTTGATGATCTCGATGATGTCGGTGTTGGTGAGGACCCGGGTGTCCGGGGCGATCGACAGGCCGAGCTTCTTGTTGAG
>LUZH01000324.1 GCA_001602885.1 Bacteroidales bacterium Bact_16
CAGATCGGGCCCCAGCTGAACATGAAGGACGCGGAGTAGATCATGATGCTGAGCACGCCGATGATGCCGGGCACGCCCGGGACGGCATCGGCGACAGCCACGCCGAGAGCGCCGAGGGCCATGCCCAGGGAGCCCGTGATCAGCAGCGGCTTGCGGCCGAGTTTCTCGACGGTGAAGATGGCGACCAGCGTGAAGCTGATGTTGACGATACCCATCATGACCGTCTGCGTCATCGGATCGCCCATGCCCATCGACTCGAAGATGCGCGGCGCGAAGTAGAGGACGGCGTTGATGCCGACGATCTGCTGGAACACGCTGAGCATGCAGCCGATGAAGATGACGATGAAGCCATAGGCCATGAGCTTCTCCTTCTTCTCGACGACCGTGGCCTTGATGTCGGAAAGGATCTGGGACGCCAGGGTCTTGCCGTTGATACGGGAAAGCACGTAGAGCGCCTTGTCCTCCTGACCCGACATGACCAGGTAACGCGGCGTCTCCGGCACGAGCAGGATCAGCAGCGTGAACAGGCCGGCAGGGACGCACTCGGAACCGAACATCAGACGCCAGCCGATCGCGTTCGTCCATTCGACGATAGCCGGATCGTTCTTGTGCGACTGGAGGATCAGGAAGTTCACGAAATACACGACCAGCTGGCCGAAGATGATCGCGAACTGGTTCCAGGACACGAGCTTGCCGCGCTTGTTGGCCGGGGCCACCTCGGCGATGTACATCGGGCAGATGGCGGAAGCCATACCGACGCCGATGCCGCCGAGCACACGGTAGAGGTTGAAGACCACCCACAGGGACTGGGAAGCCACGCCCTTGGGGAAGAAGAGGAACTCCGGATAATAGGAACCGGCGGCGCTCAGGAAGAAGCAGATACCCGCGATGAACAGGCTCTTCTTACGGCCGAAGCGGCCGGCCATCAGGCCGGAAATCGCAGAACCGATGATACAGCCCAGCAGGGCGCTGGACGAAGTGATGCCGTGCAGGAACTTGGTATAAGTGAAGTCTCCGGCGCTCTCGAAGAACGCCTGGAGACCTCTCTCTGCACCGGAAATCACGGCCGTATCGTATCCGAACAGCAGGCCGCCGAGCACGGCGACGAGCACGATCGAGAACAGATAGGCGCCGGATCCCTTCTCTTGCGAAGCAGCCATCTGTTAGATGTACATGTTGACGATCGCCTCGTAGAGCTCCTGCTTGCCGGAAGTAGCCTTCGGCTCGCCGTTCTTCTTGGCGTATTCAACAACCTGCTCGAGGGTGAGCTTGCCGTCCTCGAAGGCCTTGCCCTCGCCCTTGTCGTAGGAAGCGTAGCGCTCCTTGACCATGGCAGGGATCGGAGACTTCTCGAGGATGTCGGCGGCGACCATCAGAGCGCGGGCCATCACGTCCATCGCAGCGATGTGGGCGATGAAGATGTCCTCCAGGTCGGTGGAGTTGCGGCGGGTCTTGGCGTCGAAGTTGGTACCGCCCACGAGGCCGCCGTTCTTCACGATGACCATCATGGCCTGAGCGAGCTCGTAGAGGTCGATCGGGAACTGGTCGGTATCCCAACCGTTCTGGTAGTCA
>LUZH01000325.1 GCA_001602885.1 Bacteroidales bacterium Bact_16
GGAGGTGGCGATGGTGGACCTGAGCGGCGGGGCGGAGCGCGAGATCTTCGTGGTCCCCGATCTCGAGGCGCTCGCCCGCCTGGGCCTGCAGGTCGGTGATTTCGAGCAGAGCGTCAAATCGGCCAACGTCTCGCTCTCCAACCTCACGATCCGCGACGGCGAATACCACTACAACGTCAAGTTCCAGTCGTTCGCGTCTTCGAGCGAAGACATCGGCAACGTCTATTTCAAGGCGGGCGGGCGCGTGCTCCAGGTCAAGGACGTCGCGTCCGTGACGGAGCGGGAAGCGCCCCGGACCGGCTTCGCCCGCAGCGACGGGACGGACGCCGTGGTGATGGCCGTGATCAAGCAGAGCGAGGCCCGCATGTCCAAGCTCAAGAAGAGCATCGCGGAGCAGCTGGAGCATTTCCGCGAGGACTATCCCCAGATGGAGTTCTCGATGTCCCGCGACCAGACCGAGCTGCTGGACTATTCCATCCGCAACCTGCTGCTCAACATCCTGATGGCGATCCTGCTGGACATCGTCGTGATCTTCTTCTTCATGAAGGACCTCCGGTCGCCGGTGCTGGTGGCCCTGACGATTCCCGTCTCGCTGATCATCTCTTTCTTCGTCTTCTACGCCATCGGGCTTTCCATCAATATCATCTCCCTGTCCGGCCTGCTGCTGGGCGTGGGTATGATGGTGGACAACACCATCGTGCTCACCGACAACATCACGGCGCGCTGGCAGCGGGGCGAAAGCCTCCGCGATGCGGTGGTGGAAGGCACGAAGGAGGTGCGCGGGGCCATGCTCAGCTCTGTGCTCACGACCTGCGCCGTGTTCATCCCGCTGATCTTCCTCAACGGTCTGGCGGGCCAGCTGTTCTATGACCAGGCCATCGCCGTGACCACGGTCCTGCTGGTCTCCTATGCCGTGACGGTGGCCGTGCTGCCGGTCTATTACTGGGCGCTCTACAAGAAACTTCCGGCCTTCAAGCCGAACGCATTCCTGTCGCGGCTCCGCTTCGACGGCGCGGCGCGCTTCTACGACCGCACGGTCGGCTGGTGCCTCGCGCACAAGTGGCTAGCCTGGGCGCTGCCGCTCGCCTGCGCCGCGCTGACGGCGCTCTGCGTGTGGGGGATGCGCAAGGAGAAGCTGCCGCCGATCACCTACACCGACGCCATCCTGCGGGTGGACTGGAACGAACACATCACCCTGGACGAGAACCGCGCGCGCATCCTCGCGCTGGAGCAGGCCGCGGCGGATGCGGCGCAGCACACCACGGCGCTGGTCGGCGTCCAACAGTTCGTGCTGGGCCACAGCGAGGACCAGTCGATGAGCGAGGCTTCGCTCTATGTCAACTGCCGCTCGCAGCGCCAGCTGGCGGAGCTCCGGGAGCGCCTTTCCGCGCTGCTCCAGGCGCGTTATCCGACAGCCCTGGTGTCCTGGGGCAACAGCGGCAACATCTTCGAGATGGTGTTCGCGGAGCGCGAAGCCGAGCTGCTCGCGCGCCTGCGCCCGGCCTCCGACGAAGGAATGACCGTCGACGGCGTCCGGTCGGCGCTCGGCGCCGTGCGCGCCGCCCTGCCGGGCGTGCAGATCGACGACATTCCCCTCAAGCAGGACGTCCTGTATGTGGCCGATCCCGAGCGGATGGCGCTCTACGGGGTCAGTTTCGACGACCTGACCGCCGTGCTGCTCAACGCCCTCAACGGCAACCGCCTCTTCGCGATCGTCAAGGGCTCCCGCTCCGTCCCCGTCGTGCTGGGCACGGACGCGGAGGAGCTCCGGGAGATCCTGGCCCGCGCGACGGTGAGCGTTCGGGACGCCGACGACGCCGCGCGCCGGGTGGACATCCCGGCCGCCGCGCTGATGCGCCAGACCTTCGAGCAGGACTTCAAGCAGCGTGTCTCGGGCGATGACGGCAATTATTATCCGGTGGAGCTGGACATCCCCGCGCGTGACGTGCCGGCCGCGATGACGGCGGTCCGCCAGGCGCTGCGCCGCGACGGCGGGCGCTTCGACGCCGCCTTCACGGGCGCCTGGTTCACCAACCGCGAGATGATGCGCCAGATGCTGCTGGTGCTCCTGGTGGCCCTGGCGCTGCTCTTCCTGATCCTGGCTTCCCAGTTCGAATCGCTCGTGCAGCCCTTCATCATCCTCTCCGAGGTGGTGATCGACATCGCCATATCGCTCGGCTTCCTGTGGCTGCTGGGCGTGAGCATCAACATGATGTCGCTGATCGGCCTGGTGGTGATCACGGGTATCGTGATCAACGACTCCATCCTCAAGATCGACACGATCAACCGCCTGGCCCGTTCCGGCATGGCGGTGGAGGCGGCCATCCACGAAGCCGGCCACCGCCGGCTCAAGGCCATCCTGATGACGTCCCTGACCACCATCCTGGCGGTGGCGCCGTTCCTGTCGCGGGGCAATATGGGCGCCGACCTGCAGTATCCGATGGCCCTCGTGGTCATCGTGGGCATGGCCGCCGGCACGCTTGTGAGTCTGTTCTACGTCCCGACGGTCTACGCCGTCATTTACCGGAAGCGTCGCTGATGGCGGAGCGCCGGGGCATATCTTCCTTCTCCGTGCTGCTGCTGATGGCGGTGGCCGCCGTGGTGGGCATCGCCTGTCTGCCGCGGCTCAAGGTGCAGTATACCCCGACCACCGGCTCTGACGAGATCCGCGTCGGCTACTCCTATCCCGGCGCTTCCGCCCGCACCGTCGAGGCGGAAGTGACGTCCAAGCTGGAGGGCGTGTTCTCGACCATCCGCTCCGTGTCGTCCACGCGCAGCGTCTCGGAAGACGGCGGCGGCATGGTGTCCGTCGTCGCCTCGAAACGCGACAACATCGAGGCCGTCCGTTTCGAGGTGGCCTCGCAGATCCGCAACATCTACGCGAGCCTGCCCGAGGGCTGCTCCTATCCCTCGATTTCGCTCAACGCGCATGGCGAAAAGTCGCAGACGGCCATCGCCTACAGCATCCGGAGCGCCCTGCCGTCGCAGAAGATCGCGGAATTCGTGGAGCGGGAGCTGTGCTATCCGCTCTCCACGGTGAAGGGCGTGAGCAGCGTGGACTTCTACGGGCAGACGCCCTTTGAATGGGTGATCACCTTCGACGCGGACCGCGCGGGCGAGCTGGGCATCGGCGCCGGCGAGATCCGCAAGGCGATCGTGGACTACTACCGCGACGAGAACGTCGGCCTGACCAGCCAGGACGGCCAGACCTTCAGCGTGCGGCTGCGCTCCGACCGCAAGGCCTCCGGCCGCGCCCGGGACGAAGATTTCTCCCGGATCCCCGTGCGGCAGGTGAACGGCCGCGTGGTGCGCCTCGGCGACCTGGCCACCTTCCGCTATCAGGAGTCGCTGCCGAATTCCTACTACCGGGTCAACGGACTCAACGTCCTGATGATGTCGGTGGAGGTGTCGTCGGACGCCAACTTGCTCGGCACGGTGCAGGAGGTCAAGGACCGGGTGGCGGAGCTGCAGGAGAGCTTCCCGGAGGAGATCGGCATCTCCGTCGCCTACGACTCGTCCGAATATGTCGCCGACGAGCTGGACAAGATCTATTTCCGCACCTTCCTGTGTCTGCTGATCCTGCTGCTGTTCGTCTTCGTGGCGGCGCGCTCGTGGCGCTATATGGCCGTGATCGCCATCACGCTGACGGTCAACCTGTTGATATCCATCGCGCTGTATTTCTTCCTGGGGCTGCAGATCCACATCTATACGCTGGCCGGCGTGACCGTGTCGCTGGGCATCATTATCGACAACAGCATCGTGATGATCGACCATTATGTGCGCCACCACGACCGGCGGGTCTTCCCGTCGCTGCTCTGTGCCGTGCTCACGACGGTCGCGGCCCTGCTCGTCGTCCTGCTGATGCCGGAAGAGGAGCGGATCAACCTGACGGATTTCTCCTGGGTGATCGTGATCAACCTGTGCGTGTCGCTGATGGTGTCCTACCTCTTCGTCCCGGCGCTGCTGGAGTATTTCCCGGTCTCGGTGGCCGACTCCACCCGCCGGCCTGCGCGTCTGCGCCGCCTGGCGCGCCGCCGGGCCGCCTACGGCCGCCGGCTCACGCGCGGCCTGCGCCACCGCTGGGCCTACTGGGTGCTGCTGGTCGTCCTGTTCGGCATCCCGACCTGCCTGCTGCCCACGAAGTTCGGCAACGAAGACGTGGCACCGCTCAAGAAATACGAAAAGGTGCTCAACAAGATTGTCGGCTGGAAGCCCTATGCCGACAACAAGGCGGCCGTGGACCGGATCCTCAGCTCGAGCTTCGGACTCTTCCACCAGGCGATGTCCCGGTCCGATTTCTATCGCGAGCCCGCCCGGCCGCAGCTGTCCGTGACGGCCGGCATGCCGGAAGGCTGCACCGTGCAGCAGCTGAACCAGGTGGTGCGGAGCATGGAGAATTATCTGGCGCAGATCCCCGAGATCGAGACGTTCGAGACGCAGCTTTCGAGCTATGACTATGGATCGATCACGGTCTGGTTCAAGCCCGAGTATGAGAAGACCTGGCTGCCGCTCCGCATCAAGAGCGACATCATCTCGATGGCGTCCAACTTCGGCGGCGCCAACTGGCGCGTGTCGGGTCTGGACCAGAACTATTTCAACAACAACATCGTCTCGAATTACCGCCAGGACGGCATCTACCTGACCGGCTACAACTACGACGAACTGATCTCCTATGGAGAGCGGCTCGTGGCCTATCTGAAAGACAACCGGCGCATCGTGTCGCCGGAGATCTGGAGCGGCAGCAGCAACCGCTACGGGCCCCGCACGGAGTTCAACCTGCACTATGATTTCGAATCGCTTACGGCCCGCGGCGTCAGCCCGTACACCTATTACGGCGCGCTCCAGTCGCCGCTCTTCGACGCCAACGTGCGGCAGATCGCGGCCGACGACGGGCTCGTGACCGTCCGCCTGGCCTCTTCGGCCAAGGACGAACTGGACCTCTGGCATATCGACAACGCCGCCGTCTCGCTGGGCGAGGGGAAGAAGATGAAACTCTCCGAAGTGGGCGGCATCACGAAAGACCGCACGGGCCTCGACATCCAGAAGGAGAACCAGTCGTACCGGATCTCGGTCCGGTTCGACTTCGTCGGATCCTATCAGCTGCGGAACAAGGTGGTCCAGGAAGCCGTGGAATGGATGAACGCGAGCGTGCTCCCGATCGGCTTCCGGGCTACGGACAACCGGAGCGGGTGGTTCTACGGCCAGAAAGAGAAATACGCCGGCCTGATCCTGCTGGTGATCGCCCTGATCTTCGTGATCTGCGCCATCTATTTCAACTCCTTGCGGCTGCCGCTGGCCATCATCCTGATGATTCCGCTGTCGTTCGTGGGCGTGTTCCTGGTCTTCGGCCTGTCGAATTTCACCTTCGACAAGGGCGGCTTCGCGGCGTTCGTGATGCTCTGCGGCATCACGGTCAACGCCGGCATCTACCTGCTGTCCGCCTGGCGCGAAGACGGCAATTTCCTCCACGCCTTCTCCCGCAAGATCCTGCCCATCTCCCTGACCATCCTGTCCACGGTGCTGGGCCTGATCCCGTTCCTGTTCGACGGCCCGGGCGAAGTGTTCTGGTTCTCCTTCGCCGTCGGCACCATCGCGGGCCTGCTATTTTCCGTGCTGGCGCTGCTCTTCTACCTCCCGGTCTTCGTCCTGCGGCGTGCGAAGACGAAGTCCTCGATCTCGCAGAGAGACTGATCGGGGGTCCTGGATTCAAACACGAAATAGAGTGCGTGCTTGCCCTGCAGCCTGGCGGCCTTGGGCACGCGGGCGCACATCTGCGTGAGCGTCTGCTTCTGGTGTCCGTTGAGGCGGATTACGCCGAGCCGGGTGCCGTGGCGGGGATGGTCGGCCATGATGACGATCCGGCCGCGGACGCCCCGCGGGACGAGGTTCACGAAGAGCTTGCGGGCCTTGGCGGCGCGCAGGCCGTCGAAGTTGAAGTACTTGTAGCCGACGATGGAGCCGGCGGTGTTGTTGACGACCGGGTTGGTGTTGACGCTCAGGTCATACGGATCC
>LUZH01000326.1 GCA_001602885.1 Bacteroidales bacterium Bact_16
CGCAGAGCGCCATCTGCGCGGTGATGCTCTACGACGCGCCGCTCAGCCAGCGCTTCGCGGCCGAAATGGCCAAGGAAGGCATCTTCGTGACCGGTTTCTACTATCCTGTGGTCCCGAAGGGCCAGGCGCGCATCCGCGTGCAGCTCTCGGCCGCGCACACGCGCGAGCAGCTGGACAAGGCCATCGCCGCCTTCATCAAGGTCGGCAAATCCCTGGGGGTTCTGAAATAGATCCTTCGCTACGCTCAGGATGACAGTGACCGTCGAATACCTGGAGGAGCGCTTCGACACATTCAATGCGATGTGTTTCGAGGGCGCTCTTCCGCGTATTCCAATCCGCCTGAGCAACGCCCGCAGCTTCGTGGGGCGCCTGCAGTACCGGCCCGTGCGCGACTGGCTGGGCCGGATCGTGCGGCGCGAAGATTTCGTGCTGCGCATCAGCACGCGCTTCGACTTGCCGGAGGCGGAGATCGAGGACACGCTCATCCACGAAATGATCCATTACTGGATCGCGCTTGAGGGCCTCCGGGACACTTCCACGCACGGGAAGATCTTCCGTGCGAAGATGAAAGAGATCAACGCCCTGCATGGCCGGCACCTGACCATCTCCCACAAAACCACGCCGGAGGAGCTGGACCGGGACACCTGCGTCCGCGACCACCACGTGTGCGTGAGCCAGCTCGCGGACGGGCGCACGGCCGTCACCGTGGCGGCGAGCACCTGCGTGCCCAGGATCCGCCGCATGCTCCGCTGGTCGCCCACGGTGCGGTCCAGCGCCTGGTTCGTCAGCCCGGATCCCTGGTTCAACCGCTTCCCGCGCTGCCGCACCGCCAAACTCTTCCCGGTCGATCCGGATGAACTCAAGGCACACATTTTGTGAGGAATACTTAATTAAAACTGCATTATGAGACACTTTTTCAGCCTGCTCATGCTTCTGTCCCTGGCTTCCTTCTCGCTTCAGGGGCAGGAGAAGTCCGCGACCAAGATTCCGGACGAAGACTTCTACCTGATGCCGTCTTTCACTGAAGGGACCGTCTACCTCCGCGGGCAGTCGCCCGCGCAGGGAAAGATCAACATCTGCGCGGTGGACCAGACGCTCCGCTTCATCGACGACAGCGGCACCGAACTCGCGGCCAATGACCCGGACGGCATCTCCCGCGTACAGATCGACACGGTGTGGTTCATGCGGAGCGGCGGCGCCTTCTACCGGATGTATCCTGTCAATCTCGAACTCGGGATCGCCGTCCGGAAGGACACCAGGATCATCCGCGACGTGAAGAAGGGAGCCTATGGCATGACCGACCAGACGAGCTCCATCCAGCAATACCGTTCCCTCTACAACGACACTTCAGCCCAACTGCTGAACAGCGAGAAGCCCGTCTACTACAGGGTCTCCGAGACCATCTGTCTCTACTACAGGGATGCCATCGTCAAATTCACCAAGGCCAGTCTGAAGAAGGTCTTCCCGGACCACAAGGACGAGATCGACGCCTACTTCAAGTCCGGCAAGCCGTATCCCTCGACCGTCGAGGAGGCCCGGGCCATCATCGCCCCCTGGCTCCAATAAGCGTTCAATAACCGTAGCGTCCGCGGTAGCGGACCAGCAGGAAGGCGCCCAGGATGAGCGCCAGGACTTCCGCGACGCACGCGGAGAACCAGATCGCGTCCATCCCGAACAGCGCGGGCAGCAGGAAGACGCAGCCCATTTCGAAGATGAAGGTCCGGCAGAAAGACACGAGGGCCGAGACCAGCCCGTTGTTGAGTCCAGTGAACCAGGCCGACAGGAAGAGCGTCAGCCCGGACAGCAGGAAACAGGGCGCGTAGCAGCGCGTGGCGTGGATTGTCAGCGCCGTCAGTTCGGGGTCGTAGCCCACGAACAGGCGCGAGACCGGCCCTGCGAGGAACTCCGCGGCCACGGCGAGCAGGGCGCCCAGCGCCAGCAGCAGCCGGAGGCTGTTGCCCAGCAGGCTGCGCAGCTCGCCGCCCTGGCGGGCGCCGTAGTTGAAGCCGACCAGGGGCGTGACCGTGAGGTTGTAGCCCGTGAAGACGGCGATGAAGATGAATCCCAGATACAGGATCACCGAATAGGCCGCCACGCCGTTCTCCCCATAGAAATGCATCAGCCGGAGGTTGTAGCACATCGCCACCACGTTGAAGGAGATGTTGCCCACGAACTCCGACAGGCCGTTGGCGCAGGATTTGCGCAGCGGCGCGCCTTCCAGGCGGGTGAAGGAGAAGTGCAGGGAAGTCTGCGGGTCGGAGCGGAGGAAGGCCGCCAGCGGCGCGAATCCGCCCACGCAGCAGGCGAGCATCGAGCCCGCGGCAGCGCCGGCCAGCCCCCAGTCCAGCACGATGATGAACAGGGCGTCCAGCCCGATGTTGACCATGCCGCTGGCGAAGGACACTTTCGTGCCCATCTGCGGACGCTCCGCCACCATGAAGAAGGGCTGGATGCCCATCTGCATCATGAAAGCGGGCATGCCGGCCGCGCAGATGCGGCCGTACACCACGCACTGCGCCACCATTTCGCCTTCGGCGCCCAGGGCGCGCGAGAGCGGTTCCATCCAGATATAGAGGGGAATGGCCGTGGCCACGGACAGCAGCAGGATGAACTCGACCGCCATGCTGAAATAGCGGTTGGCCCGCGGCCGGTCGCCTTCGCCCAGGGTCTTGGAGACCAGGGCCGCGCCGCCCGTGCCCACCATCAGGCCCAGCGCGCCGACGAGGCCGAGCGCGGGCCAGATGAGGTTGAGCGCGGCGAAGGCCGTCGTACCGACCAGGTTGGACACGAACAGGCCGTCCACGATGCTGTAGAAGCTGATGAGCACCATCATCCCAATCAGGGGGAGCGATGAGCGCATCAGCCGCCTGTAGCCATAATGTCCGTCCAGCTTGAATTCCATACGGAACGCAAAGATACAACAAAAAATCCGGGCGCCCGAAGGCTCCCGGATCTGTCGGATAAAAGTCGCTTGTGCGTTATGCTTTCTGCTTCTGCGGATCCTTGAAGAGGATGGCGAAGAGGACGCCCACCACCAGCGAATAGATGGCGAAAATGTACCAGGCCGTGCTCCAGGACGGCTCTGCGGCGTTGTAGACGAAGTGGTTGACCACGCGTCCGGCCGCCCAGGTGCCGATGGAAGCGCCGAGGCCGTTGGTCATCAGCATGAAGAGGCCCTGCGCCGAGGAGCGGATGCCCTTGTCGGTATTCTCATTGACGAACAGCGAGCCGGAGATGTTGAAGAAGTCGAACGCCACGCCGTAGACGATGCAGCTCAGGACGAACATCCACACGCCGCTGCCGGGGTTGCCGGCGCCGAAGAAGCCGAAGCGGAACACCCAGGCGAACATCGCGATGAGCATCACCTTCTTGATGCCGAATTTCTTCATGAAGAAGGGGATCAGCAGGATGCAGAGGGTCTCGGACACCTGGCTCAGGGAGATCAGCGCGTTGGCGTTGTTGGCGCCCCAGGCGTCGGCGAAGAGGGGATTGTCCTGGAAGGAGGTGATGAAGGTGTTGGCGTAGCCGTTGGTGATCTGCAGGGAAGCGCCGAGCAGCATCGAGAAGATGAAGAACACGGCGAACTGGCGGTCCTTGAAGAGGCGGAAGGCCGACAGGCCCGTGGCCTCGGCGAAGGACTGCGTGCCGGCGGTCTTGGGCTTGCAAGGGCAGTCAGGCAGCGTCAGCGAATAGAGGCAGAGCACCAGGCTGAGGATGCCGGACACGAAGAACTGGTTGTAGGTGTGCTGGAACTGCACGCCGTCAGCACCCTTGACGAAGTTGACGAAGAGCATCGTGAGGATAAAGCCAATGGTGCCGAACACGCGGATCGGCGGGAAGGCCTTGACCGGGTCCTTGCCGTTCTTCTCCAGGGCATTGTAGGCCACGGAGTTGGAGATGGCGATGGTCGGCATGAAGAAGGCGATGCTCAGGGTATAGAGCGCGTAGAAGGTGCCGAACTGGATGTTGGCGCCGGCGCTCATCGCATACCAGCCGGCGGCGAGCATCGACAGGCCGGCGACGCCCTGGCAGAGGGACAGGACCTTCTGCGCCGGGATCCACTTGTCGGCGACGATGCCCATCAGGGCAGGCATGAAGATGGAGACAAAACCTTGTGTGGCGAAAAAGAGCCAGATCTGCGGGCCGAAGCCGGAACGGGCAAGGAAGCTGCCCATAGAAGTCAGGTACGCGCCCCAGGCGGCGAATTCCAGGAAATTCATCAGGATCAGCCGCAGGCCGATGTTTGATTTGTTCATATCAGGTCGGTTTATTAGTCGTTGTGGTGACAAAAATACAAGTTTTTCGGCGGATTTCACTATCTTTGAAAGATGAAATTTACGAAGACAGCAGCCGATCCCCGTTCCGCCGCCCGCACGGGCGTCCTGGAGACGGACCACGGCCGGATCCATACCCCTATATTCATGCCCGTCGGGACCGTCGGTTCCGTCAAAGGCGTCCATCACCGCGACCTGCGCGAAGACATCCGCGCGGAGATCATCCTCGGCAACACCTACCACCTCTACCTCCGGCCCGGCCTGGACACGCTCCGCGCCGCCGGCGGCCTGCACAAATTCGAGTCGTGGGAGCGCCCCATCCTCACGGACAGCGGCGGTTTCCAGGTGTTCTCGCTGAGCCCGATCCGCAAGCTCACGGCCGAAGGCTGCACGTTCCGCAGCCACATCGACGGCTCCCGGCACACGTTCACGCCGGAGAATAACGTCGACACCCAGCGCATCATCGGCGCCGACATCATGATGGCGCTCGACGAATGCTGCCCGGGCGACGCCGACCACGCCTATGCCCGCAAGAGCCTGGACCTGACCAAGAGTTGGCTGGAGCGGTACGCAAAGCGTTTCCGCGAGACGGAGCCGCTCTACGGCTACAGCCAGTGCTTCTTCCCGATCGTCCAGGGGTGCGTGTATCCCGACCTGCGCCGCGAGGCGGTGGACCACGCCGTGCAGTTCGACGCCGACGGCTATGCCATCGGCGGCCTGGCGGTGGGGGAGCCCACGGAGAAGATGTACGAGATGCTCGAGCTGGTCTGCCCGCTGCTGCCGGACGACCGCCCGCGCTACCTGATGGGCGTCGGCACGCCGGCCAACATCCTCGAGGGCATCGCCCGCGGCGTGGACATGTTCGACTGCGTGATGCCCACGCGCAACGGCCGCAACGGCATGCTCTTCACCTGGCAGGGCATCATGAACATGCGCAATGCCAAGTGGGCGCAGGATTTCTCCGAAATCGACCCGGACGGCACTTCTTTTGTGGACCACACCTACTCGCGCGCCTACCTGCACCACCTGTTCGTGGCCGGCGAGATGTTCGCGGCGATGCTCGCGAGCCAGCACAACCTCGCCTTCTACCTCGACGTGGTCCGGCAGGCCCGCGCGCACATCGAGGCCGGGGATTTCGCCGCCTGGAAGGAAGACGCCGTGGAGCGCATCACAAGAAGGATCTGACATGTTCGAGAAGATCACGAAAATAGACTGGTACATCGCGAAGAAGTTCATCTCGACCTTCTTCCTGTCGATGTTGCTCATCATCGTCGTGGTCATCATCTTCGACCTCTCGGAGAAGATAGACAACTTCGTCAAGAACGAGGCGCCGCTCAAGGAGATCGTCTTCGACTACTACTGCAACTACATCCCGTACCTGGTCAACATGTTCGCCTCGCTGTTCGTCTTCATCACGGTGATCTTCTTCACCTCCCGGATGGCGGCGAACTCCGAGATCATCGCCATCCTGTCCTGCGGCGTCAGCTACCACCGGATGATGGTGCCCTACATCGCGTCGGCGGCGCTGATCGCGCTGCTCTCGCTGGGGCTCAACCTCTACGTGATCCCGCATTCCAACGCCACGCGCATCGAATTCGAGGCCAAGTACATCAAGCGCCACAACAACTTCAACCTGCGCAACATCCACTACCAGATCTCGCCGGGCAAGTTCGTCTACATCGAGTCCTTCAGCCGCTGGAACAACACGGCCTACAAGTTCACCATCGAGGACATGGACGGCCACCGGCTGGTGCGCAAGGTCAGCGCCGAGAGCGCGGCCTGGGACAGCACGACGGACGGCTGGCAGATGCGCAAGGTGCTCATCCGCGACTACAGCCCGGGGCTCAAGGACGACATCAGCTTCCGCAGCCAGGTGGACACGGTCATCGACCTCAAGCTCAAGGACCTGTTCAACAACGAGAAGACGGTGGAGACGCTCGCCATCAACCCGCTCAACGAGCTGATCCGGACGCAGAAGATGCGCGGCGACCCCAATGTCATGTACGCCCGCATCGAGAAGCAGCGCCGCCTGACGATGCCTTTCTCCGCCATCATCCTGACCATCATCGGCGTGTCGCTGTCCGCGCGCAAGCGCCGCGGCGGCATCGGCTGGAACATAGGTATCGGCATCGGCCTCGCGTTCAGCTACATCTTCTTCCTGCGGATGAGCGAGATGTTCGTCTACACGGACACGCTCCCGCCGGGCGTCGCCCTGTGGCTGCCGAACCTGTTGTTCATGGTGGTCGCATATTTCCTGTACAAACGAGCTTGCAAATAGCCATATGACTGTCAAAGTGATCAACCGCAGCGGCAATCCGCTGCCTGCCTATGCCACACCGCTGGCCGCCGGACTGGACGTCCGCGCGGACAATGCGGAACCCATCGAACTCAAGCCCATGCAGCGCGCCATGGTCCCGACGGGGCTCTTCCTGGAGATCCCGGCCGGCTACGAGGTGCAGGTGCGCCCGCGCAGCGGCCTGGCCGCCAAGCGCGGCGTGACGGTGCTCAACGCGCCCGGCACCATCGACGCGGACTACCGCGGCGAGGTGTGCGTCATCCTCGTCAACCTCGGCACGGAACCGTTCGTGATCGAGCGCGGCGAGCGCATCGCGCAGCTCGTGCTCGCGCGCCACGAAGTGATCGAGTGGGAGGAGAGCGAGGAGCTGGCCGCCTCGGAGCGGGGCGCCGGCGGATTCGGAAGCACGGGTGTGAAATAGATGCTTTTATGGAAGATCTGTATCAGAAATACCTGGCCTGCGGCGGCCGCGTGACCACCGACAGCCGCGCCGTGCGCGGGGGAGAGGTCTTTTTCGCCCTGCGGGGCGAGAATTTCGACGGCAACGACTATGCCGTCAAGGCGCTGGAGAGCGGGGCGGCGTGGGCCGTCGTCAACGACGACGCCCAGCTGCCCGCCGACGCGCGCTTCATCCGCGTGGCCGACCCGCTGCAGACGCTGCGCGACCTGGCCATCTGGCACCGCACGCACGTGCGGGGCGGCAAGCTGCCGGTGCTCGGCCTGACCGGCACCAACGGCAAGACCACCACCAAGAACCTCATCGCGGCCGTGCTCGCGAAGAAATACCGCGTCACCGCCACGCAGGGCAATCTCAACAACGACATCGGCGTGCCCCTGTCGCTGCTGTCCATCACGCCCGAGACGGAGATCGCAGTCATCGAGATGGGCGCCAACCACCCCGACGACATCGCCAAACTGGTCAAGGTGAGCCAGCCCGACTATGGCCTGATCACCAACGTGGGCCGCGCCCACCTGCTGGGCTTCGGCTCCTTCGAGGGGGTCAAGGCCGCCAAGGGCGAGCTCTACAAGTGGCTCGGCAGCCACCGCGGCTCGGTCATCTTCCTCAATGAGGACGACCCCGACCTGCGGGAGATGGCCGCCAAGCAGCCCTGCCACACCTTCGGCTACGGCATCGCCGCGCAGGGCGCACAGATCCTGCCCGCCACGCCGGAGGAGCCGTTCCTGCGCATCCGGCTGGGGGAGGAGGTCATCCCGACCCAGCTCGTCGGCGCCTACAACGCCACCAACGTCCTGGCCGCCCTGGCGGTCGGCGACTATTTCGGCGTGCCCCGCGCCGACGCCATTGCCGCGATCGCGGCCTTCGCACCCGACAACAACCGCTCGCAGATGGTCCGCACGCAGGCCAACACCCTGATCGTGGACGCCTACAACGCCAATCCTTCCTCGATGCGCGCCGCGCTGGACAACTTCCGCCTCGTGCAGGCGCCGCGCAAGCTCGCCCTGCTGGGCGACATGCGCGAGCTGGGGGAGGAGTCGCTCTCCGAGCACCAGAAAGTCGTGCGCCAGCTGCGCGGCGACGGCCTCCAGGCCTGCCTGGTCGGCGAAGAGTTCCGTCGCGCGCTCGAGAGCCTCGAGCCGGGCGACGAACCCTGGTTCGCCGACTCCGCGGCCCTGGCCGCCCACCTCGCGGCCCATCCGGTCCGCGACGCCGTCGTCCTCGTCAAGGGCTCCCGCGGCATCCAGATGGAGAAAGTCCTCCCCGCCCTGTGAGCGATATCTAATTGATTATCTGTATTTTGGCAAACTATTATACCCCCGATTGTGGGGTATAATAGTTTCTTAACATTCAATCAATCATTTACTTACCGCTCACGCTCCAAATGGAGGTAACGGGCGATCTGCTCTTCAGACGCCATTGTATGCTGCCGGAAGTAAGCTGCCAGCCTCGCTCTGCGCCTTTCTGACAACTTGAACAGCCCAGGGCCAGAAACGTTATAGTGCAACGCAATCTTTTCCATTTCCCGATAGGGAACATCCGAAGACGGATCGAATACCTCTCCAACATCAAATTCTTTCCCCTTTGACACATCTGCAGCATCGGTCATCTGCTGCAAACTACCGAACAGTTGACGACAGGCATCACGGTCAAAATTGAAATATAGTTGGATGATATAATCCGTCAACTGCTCCTGTTCCTCTCCGGTCAACGTCCCGAACAACCTGTTCAGCAACGCATAACGCAGATATCGTCCTCCTCTGTATTCAGATTCCACGGCTTTCATTGCGTCACGCAGAGCCCATCGCGCCTTTGAGAGCACAGGCTTCTTCGAGAAGGGGTAATCCTGCTGGTAAAAGGCTAGAAACGTCCACCTGTCCTCGACGGCCCGACGGCAGAGCTTTTTCTCGACGGGATTGTTCAGGATATAGAGAAGTGCTGATCTCCTGTCTTTGTCCGACCATTTGGGCGCACTGCCGAAGGGACCGCGGAACAACCTTCCCTTGCGGCCGTATTCTTTGTTGTATTCCCGGGTGAAGGCGATGTTGATGTTGGATTCGCAGGCGGCCAGTTGTTGCTGATCGCTGGGAGCACAGAGTTTATGGGTATGGTTGAACATCTGGCAGCGAGCCAGGACTGGAATCTTGTAACGCATGGACATCACAGACTCAATGGTAAAATAGACAAGGTGGTCCACCGTACGATAGAACACGACGCCACCGTCAGAGCAGATTTTATAAACATGCTGGAGAGCATGCTCCGTGACATTCCGTTTGATTGACCGGTTTTTCATAGTGAGCTGTAAGTTTTTGATTAATATTAGATTAACAAACATTTATACCCATCAAATAGGGGTATAATAGTTTCACAATGCGTTGGCTGTGAGCGGGAAGCGGCTCACAGGCTGAAGCGGTATTGGAGGCGGCATTCGAAGCGGCCGTCCTTGGGCGTGAGGTTCCAGGGGTAGCGGACGGTCTCGAGGCGGAGCCAGAGGCTGTGGCGGCGGACGGGCTGCCAGGAGAGATATAGTGAAGCGGCCCATCCGCGGCCGTAGCGCGCCGGGACGCTGAACGAGCCCGGCGCGTCCCGTTCGTAGACGTAGATGCGGTCGTCCCAGTCATCCACCTTGAAGAGGCCGCCGCGCAGATAGGCGGCCCATTTCGGCTGCCGGCGGGCGGCCTCGGCATACCAGTGCCAGGCCCAGCCGCGGCCGCGGACCAGGTCCGCACGGCCGGCGAGCAGCCAGGGGCCGTATTCCGCGCCGAGCGCGGCACGCAGCTCCAGGCGCAGGGGCGCGGTCTCGCCGGGGCGGAAGCGGCCTGCCAGCCGCAGGGCCGGGCTGAACGCCACGCCCCGCCAGCTGAAGCCGGGCTGCCACTGGACGACGCTCTTGTACTGCTGCGCGCCCGTGTCGGTGCGGCAGCCGGCGTCCAGCGTGGCGCTGAAGGCCGGCGCCTCATAGCCGGCCGCCAGCCCGCTGTAGCGCTTGTCGGCAGGTCCGTACCAGCGCAGCAACCAGCCCCAGCGATGGCCATAGGAAGGAACGCAATAGGCGCCCGCCAGCGCGGAAAAGCCCTTCTGCCAGGCATACGCGGCTTCGCCGAACAGGCTCCAGCCTGGCAGGGAAACGCGCGCCTCCAGCGAGGCCGCTTCCCGCGTCGCGGTCAGCCCCGCCGTCGCCGTGCGCCAGGTGCGCGTCAGGTTCAGGATCGGACGCTGCCCGGTCCAGGAATAGGCCGTAGAGAGGCTCCAGGGCCCGAAATGCCAGTCCGCCGCCACGCCCAGCAGGCTGGCGACGTAGGAACCGGTAGGGGAGAAGCCCGTCCCGTTCTTGCGCAGCGCGCCCAGCGAAGAATACCCGCTCAGCTGGAAGCCGCTCCACTGCACGAGCCCCTGCCCGAAACGGGCGTTGAAATGCCCGACGACCAGCTGCCCCAGCACGCGGCGGCCATAATACGCCGCGCTGAGGGTGGGGAAGCCCGGCTTCGGGTCGGACAGCGTCGTGCGCACGGACGCGTACAGGGCCACCCGCTCGCCCAGCGCGGCCTCGTACTTGGCGCCCCAGGCCGCCGCTTCCGCCGGGCGCCACGCGCCCCGCAGCGTCAGCGACTGCCGCAGGCGCCGGTCCTCGCGCTGCCCGGGCGCTTCGCCTTCCGGCAAGCCCAGGAAGGCGAATTCCCGCAGCGCCTCCACGAAGCGCGCATTGAACCCGTCCACCAGGGCGAGTTCCGTCCAGGACAGGACCGCCCCCGTCCGGGTGCGGTAATCGAGCAGCGAAGCCACCTGGAAGGGCGTAAGGAGCCCGGTGGACAGCAGCCGGCTCCGGCCGGCCCGGTTCAGGTCCACGGGATGGGCCGCAAGTGACTGATAACGCTGCACTTCGTCTTCGGATAACTCTTCGGCGCAGGAGGCGCCGGTCAGGGTCAGCAATGCCTGCTGGAAACCCGTCGGCCCGGAAAGGGCCAGCAAAAGAAGAAGTCGTTTCATAGTTGTCAAAAGTTTCTTCCCAAATTTAAAACAAAATTCGTATATTCGTGAAATTTATCACACCCCCTTATGAAGGACGAGAAAATCAAACTCCACGACAAGACCTTCCGGCCGTACATCCGGCACGAGCGCATCCTGGATGCGATTGACGGCGTGGCCCGCGAGATCAACCACGACTTCCACGACAGCACCGACATTCCCGTGATCCTGTGCGTCCTCAATGGTTCCATTCCCTTCACCGGCGAGCTCCTGCAGCGCCTCGATTTCCCGCTCCAGGTCGTCTCCGTCAAGCTTTCCTCCTACCAGGGCACCCAGTCCACGGGCACGGTCCTGAACGTGATGGGCCTGACCTCCAACGTCCGCGGCCGCCGCGTGATCATCTGCGAGGACATCGTCGACACCGGCAACACCATCGTCGCCCTCAAGGAAATGCTCATCGACAAGGAAGGCGCCGCCGAGGTCCGCATCGCCACGATGCTCCTCAAGCCCGACGTCTACAACAAGCCGGAGAAGCTCGACTACGTCGGCATGGAGATCCCCAACGCCTTCATCGTCGGATTCGGCCTCGACTACAACGAACTCGGCCGCAACATCAGAGATATTTACGTAATAGACGAATAACCCCATGAAGTACTACATCCTTTTCGGCCCTCCGGGCGCCGGCAAGGGCACCCACGCCGGTGCCATCGCCCAGAAGTACAACCTCAAGCACATCTCCACCGGCGAGCTGCTCCGCGCTGAGATCGCCGCCGGCACCGAACTCGGCAAGCAGGCCAAGACCCTGATCGACGCCGGTTCGCTGGTCCCCGACTCCGTCGTGGAGGGCATGATCGAATCCGCCTTCAACACCGTCAAGGGCGTGGATGGCTTCCTGCTCGACGGCTTCCCGCGCAACCTCTCGCAGGCCGCCGACCTCGACAAGATCCTGGAGAAGCGCGGCGAGTCCGTGACCGCCGTCGCCGGCCTGATGATCAGCGACGAGATGATCCGCGAGCGCATCAAGGGCCGCGCCGTGATCGAAGGACGCGCCGACGACGCCTCCGACGAGACCGTCAACAACCGCATCAAGACTTATCACGCGCAGACCGAGCCGCTCATCGAGTACTACAAGGCCGCCGGCAAATACTGGGAGGTCAACGTGGACGGCGGCGAGATCGCCGAGAACCGCGCCCGTGTCCTCGCGCTCATGGACAAGATCGCCTGATGGCGGACAATTATCTGGAGAAACGCTACGAAGAGGTCTTCGGCAAGGCTGCGGGGCAGAAAAAAGCCCCGCAGCGGCCGAGCCTTGACTCCCTGCTGCTGCACAACCGCAGCTACCGCGGCTTCGACAAGGACTATGTCGTCCACCGGCGTCAGCTGGACGCGATGATCGCCGTCAACGTCAAGGTCGCATCCAGCGTCAACATGCAGCGCCTGCGCTTCCGCCCCGTCGTCAAAGGACCGGAGGCGGACCAGGTCAACAAATACATCCGGATGGGCAGGGGACTGCCCCATCTGAAACTGCCCTTCCCGGGCACGGAGCCGGAAGCCTTCATCGTGGTCTGCTCCACCGCCCCGGAGAATCCCGGCATCCTCATCGACCTGGGCATCTCGCTCCAGGCCATGATGCTGAAGGCCGTGGAAATGGGCCTGGGCGGCCTTATCATCCGCAATTTCGACCGCGAACCCATCCGCGAAGCCCTCGGGCTTCCCCTCGAGCCGATCGCCGTGCTGGCCATCGGCAAGCCTGCCGAGAAGATCCAGATCGTCCCGGTCCATCCGGGCGACGACCTCGCCTACTACCGCCGTGAAGGCGTGCATTATGTCCCGAAGCTCACCGCCGAGGACCTGACCCTCTAATCAAAATATGGCACAACAGTTCTACCAGTTCTCCCTGCTCCTGACGGCACTCATCAACCTGGGCATGGCCGTCAAGCTGCTGGCCGGCACGAAAAGATACGCTGCGTACCCCATCTATTTCCGTGCCCGCATCCTGACCGTCGTGTGGCTGGCCGTCTTCGCGCTCGGCTACATCGTACACGCCGTCTTCCAGTTCCGATTCTATTGGCCCGCCGTCTCCACGGCGCTGACCACCACATATTTCCACATCGGAGCCATCTGCTTCCGATGGGGCTACACGTCCATGCTCAACCCGCATTTCCTGAACAGGAAGGTGGTGGTCGGCGACCTGATCGTCTTTGTCCTGGGCCTGACAGCCTACTGGACGGTGGCCCTGACCTGGAAGGAACAGGCGTTCTACACCACGCTGGCGACCGGCATCTTCTTCCTGTACTGCGCCTACGGCACCATCGTCTTCTACAAGACCTACAACCTCGTGAGCCTGCGGATGATCAAGATCACCAACGGCAGCATGAGCAGTTTCGTCCGCTGGCTGCAGCTCTGCTGCGACCTGATTATCCTCTTCGGCATCGGCGGCGTGGCCCTGACCGGGATGTTCCCGCATGAGCTCTGGCCCTATATCGTCCTCTGCTGGTTCAGCCCTCCGATGTTCGGCTATATCGTCTATTCGCTCTCGAAATATGGCAACGTAGTGGAAGACGCCACCCGCGTGTCCGACAGGCTGCTCAACGACTGAGAAGATGAAGACGTACACCCTTCGTTTCCAGTCGTCCGCGCTGCTTTTCTTCGGCGCGGCGTTGCCCGCATTCTGCCAGAACGGGCAGGCTTTCGTCCCGCGTGAGCGCTTCATCGGGACCATCATCGCCCTCGTCTTCGTCATCGTGGCGTTCTTCCTCGTCCTCTACTTCCGCCACCAGGCCGCGATGCGCCTCGAAGAGGCCTACATGGACCTCGAGGAGGCCAACGCCCGGGCGCAGGAGTCGTCGCGCATGAAGACCCATTTCATCCAGCAGATCTCCCACGAGATCCG
>LUZH01000327.1 GCA_001602885.1 Bacteroidales bacterium Bact_16
CATCGCGCTGCCGACCATCTCCGGCATGTCGACCATCGGCTCGCCCCGCATCACGATGGTCTCCATCTTCTCCTGGCTGCCGGAATCCGCGTCCCGCATGTAGGGATGGATCTCGTGGTCCGCGCCGCCCACCTGTTTCCAGTTGGTGATCCGGCCCGTGTAGATGTCCCGGATCTGCTGCTGGGACAGCGACTTGACGCGGTTGGACGGGTGGACGATGAAGACCAGCGCGTCCAGCGCCAGGGGCTTCGTCTCGACAGGCACCCCCTTCTGCCGGCTGTAGTCGAGCTCGTTGCGCGAGATGTCGCGCGAATCGATGATCACGTCCGTGCGACCGTCGATCAGGTTGACGTAGGCATCGTGCGAGCCGTTGTGCTGCCGCAGCTCGCGGAGCCGGTCCGTGAACGCAACGTGCTCCGGCGAGCCGGTCACCATGCCGGCGGGAAGGTCGTAATAGAGCTGGTACTCCGCGCCGGAAATCCAGTTCAGCCCCCAGTAATACGGGATGTCCAACAGTTTGTACATCACCATGTCCCGCAGGGGTGACGTGCTCGTCGAGCAGTCGATGAACGGGAAGTTGTCCAGCGTGAGGCCCGGGACGGAGAAGTCCGCCTCGGCGTGGGGGTCGTCGTACGTGAATACAGGGCCTTCTTTTTTGCAGGAGACGCCCAGAAGGAGAGCAAGCAGGGAAATGGTGATAAAGCGTTTCATATTTCAAGTGTTTACAACTCGAATCGGAGGCCGGCATGGAGCGAGACGTTCAGCGGATGCTCCGTGCGGCAGGTGACCAGCTCGGTCCGGGTGAAGTAGTAAGACAGCTCCGGCTGGAGATAGAGGCAAGTCCGCCGGCCGAGCCGGTACTGGGCGCCGGCGAAGGCCTCGGCCGACCACTGCAGCTGCTTCTCGTCGGACTGGACCCGGCCCAGGATGGCATAGACGCATTTCTCCACCTTGCCGCCCAGGCCGGCGTAGAGGTCGAAACGGTCGCCGGACCAGATCCGGAAGTCGCCGCGCAGCGGAATGCCGATGAAATGGAGCCGCTGGTCCAGGGACTCATCGGCCAGGAATTCGACGGAATGCAGGTAGGAATACTCCAGGCCGCTCTCCAAGCCGATGCGCGGCGTCAGCGCCGCCCGGACGGAGAGGCCCAGGGTCAGGGGCAGGTCATGCCGGTAGTGGGCAGAACCGACCCCGGAATTCATAGAATAATGGTCCATCATTCCGTTCTCCGAGAAATAGCCGTACAGATTACCGCCCGAATTGGATTTGACGTAGTCGACCAGGCTCGGGTCGAGGGTGTTGGCGAAGTTCATCGCCATCAGGGCGGGATATGCCAACGTGCTGATGTCGGCCTGGCGGCGCGCCAGGTCGGCGCCGCCCCGGACGCCTACGGCGACGCGGGTGCGCTGCGGGCGCGGCGCATCATAGAAGACGCTTTCGTCGAAGGGTTCGACGGGGTCGGCCAGCGCGAGCCTCGTGTCGTCAGCGGGTCGCGCAGGTTCAACTTGCGGGTCATCCTCAGGCCACAATTCTGTTATGACGACAGGCTCGTCCACAGGAACGGCAGGGGCCTCCTCCGGAGCAGGAGGAAGCGGCCTGGACGGGGCGGGAACGACGGATTTGGAAAGAACGGGGACGACGGGCGTGACCTCGGTAATGACAGGAGCAGGAGCGGGGACGGCTGCGGTGTCGGACGGCGGGGCGACCTGCGCCACGGCCGGCCCGGCAGGGACGGGCTGCGCAGGGCGCTGCCAGGGCGCCCAGAGCAGGAGCGCGGCGACGGGCGCCAGGGCGACGGCGGTGAGCCCCGCCCGGCGGACGGCGGCCGCCCGGCGCACGCGCCGGCCCACCACCTCCCAGCTCGCGGGAGACGGCGGCGCGCCTTCCGGGAGTCCTTTCTCCCGGAGGGCGTCCAACCAATCCTTATTCATATCGTTGCACATACGCTGCTTCTGCTTTTATAACTCCGTATCTTCCAGATTACTGCGTCCGCCCTGTTCCATTTCCGTCCAGATACTGCCGGATGCCCCGGGCAAGGATGCCCCTGGCGCGCGCCAGGCTGGCGGAAGAGCTCTTCTCCTTGATGCCGAGCAGCGCCGCGATCTCCTTGTGCGAGAACTCTTCGAAGCAGTAGAGCTCGAACACGGTGCGATAGCCGTCCGGCAGCGCGGCGATCATCCGGTGGATCGCCTCGGCGGGCACGGCGGCCGTCTGCTCATAGTCCGGCTCGTCGACGGGCTCACACTTCAGCGCCTCCACGTCCACCAGGTCCCGGGCGATGCGTTTGCGCTTCCTGGCGGAGTCGAAGGCCAGGTTGAGCGCCACGCGCGCCATCCAGGAATAGAGCGAACCGGGCCGCGTCCAGCGGAAGCGGCCGATCACGCGGAAGATCTTGACGAAGGCATCCTGCATGAGGTCTTCCGCCTCCGCGGCGTCCACCGAATAGCGGCGGCAGAGCGAGAGGATCCTGGAGCCATACGTCTCGTATAGCTCCCGCTGCGCGGCTTTGTCGCCCCGATGACAGCGGCTGGCCAGTTCCTGCTCGTCCATATTCCTGTAGAAAAAACTGCGGAATCGGAAAAATACTGCGTCGTCCGCAACGAAAAAAAGGCCATCCCCAGCCGGGACGGCCTTTTCCCTAACGGTTTACAATCCTAGTGAAGTTTGATGTCCCACTTGGCGTTGTCGTTGTTGAAGTCGAACTTGGCCAGGGTCGGGGTGCTGTCAGCCACGGAGTAGAGGCAGAGGCGCTCGCTGCAGCCCGGGATGGCCTTCGGCATGATGCGCCAGGTGCCGTCGGTGAGCTGCTCGATCTGCCAGAGCTGCTCGTCGGGCGCCTTCGGCGGCCGCGAGGGCGCGGTTGGTGCCTTCGATCACGATCTTGTAGTACGGACCGCCGAGATAGCCGCCGGCCTCGGGCACAGCCTCGATCGTCCACTTCTGGTGAGGACGGGCCATGTAGTCGTTGGCGCGGGCGGGGATGACACCCTCCGGCCAGCCTTCGATCACTTCCTCGAGCTTCTGGTTCTCGATCACGACGATGGTCTCGTCCTGACGGCCGAAGAAGCCGCGCATGCCGCCCGCGGTGCGGACGAAGTCGACGGCGAGCTCAAGGGCGTAGCCGCGACGGCGGGAGAGGATCTTGTAGTTGCCGTCCTGGAGGATCTCGCCGGCCTCGGGCCAGCCGTTGTTCCAGAGGATCGGACGGATGGCGAGCGTGCTGCGGCCGCTGAGGTCGAGGTCACCCTCCCAGTGGAAGGACATCTTCTCGACGCCCGGCTCCACGATGTAGCGGCCGAAGTGACCGGCGCCGAAGCGGCGCTCTTCAGCGGCGACGACCATCTTGCCACCGCCCTGCAGCATGTCGCGGCCCACGTTGTCGAGGAACGGACCGTACGGGCTGCGGGAGCGGCCGACGATGATGTTGTAGGTGGAGTTGGCACCGTCGCAGCAGGTGCCGTGCGTGCCGAGGAGGTAGTACCAGCCATCGCGGTACATCATCGAGGAGGCCTCGCAGTCGATGGCCACGTCGAGGTCCTTGGCGCCTTCCAGGCGGGCACCCGTCTTGGGATCGAGCTCGACCTGGCGGATGTTGCCGAAGTAGGTGCCGAAGGTGCAGAAGAGACGGCCGTTCGGATCCATCAGGAAGCCGATGTCGATGGCGTCGCAGTCTTCGTCAAATTCAGAATGGGCGACCTCGATGGGCTCGGTGTAGGCGAAGTCCGGGGAGTTGGGGTCGAGGGTCTTGTTCCACATCGTGAGGATGCGGCCGGCGTGGCCGCCACCCAGGCCACCGCCCGTGGCGCTGTAGCCGACGAGGTAACGGTCGCCGATCTTGATGGCGTCCGGGGCCGCGCCGCCGCCGGGACGGACGGCGCCGCTCTTCCACACCCAACCGTCTTCGGAGATCAGGCCGCCACCACCGGTGCCGAAGGTGTAGTACTTGCCGTCGCACTCGACGATGGTGCTCGGGTCATGGATATAAGGAGCGCCCACCTGGGCGGCTGCGGAGAGACTGACGAGGGCGAAAGCGCCCGAGAGAAGGATATTTCTGGTTTTCATATGGCGCATCGGTTATTTCGTGGAGAGGGTGATGTTCTTGACCGGTTTGCCGGCCTCATCGATGAAGCGGCAGCAGAAGTCGCTCATGCCGGGGCCGTTGATGACGGCGCCCCAGATGACGTTGCGGCCCTTCTTGAGGGTCAGGCGCTTGGAAGCGCAGTCGTCCATGACGCGGCGGCGGTCGCCGGACAGGATGACGGCCTCTTCGCCGTTGACCCACCACATCGAAGCGGAGTTGGAACCGACGGCCAGACGCACGTTGGGGATGTCCTCCTCGCAGTTGACCACGGTCACGGCCCAGAAGATGACGCCGTAGCGGTCTTCGGTGAGGTTGGTGGCGAAGCGGAAGAGCTTCACGTTGGGCATCTTGCTGTCGAAGGCGTGCCACTTGAGGGTGACCTTCTTCTGCTCATACTTCGGCGGGGCGTTGAAGTTGAACGACGGGCGGCCGCCCTGGAGGTTCACCGGCGGCTGGTACTCGACGGTCAGCTTGACCTTCGCGCCATCCTTCGGGAGGACGTCTCCGAGCTGGCCGGGGAAGTACTGGACGCCGAAGACCTCGCGGATGTAGCTGTCCACGAAAACGGTGTTGGAACGGTTCGGCTTGCTGATCGGCTCGAGAAGCAGCCAGCGGCCGAGGAAGCCCTGCGCGTCAGGAGCAGCCGTCGGTGTGGTCACGGGAACAAGATACTTCTCGAGATTGATGGACGAGTCGGCATAGACCTGGGCCTGCGCGGTGTTGCCCGGCATCAGGACCACCAGACCGATGGCGACGAGGAAAGGTTTGAGGATGGTTTTCATAAACGGTATGAATTGTTATTAGTAGCTCCCAAAAGCGGTCAGGCTAAGGTAGCACAAAACTTCAACCCTCGAAAATCCCCTTCATCCCTTTGCGGATATTTAAAAGAAATAGACCCAAAAACAAAAGGAGGAACGGCGGTCTGCCGTCCCTCCTTCTGGGATCGTATTCCGGAAGATTAATCTTCGTCCTTGTCGGCGGCCGCGTATTCCGCGAGGAGCTTCGTCTGGACGTCGCCCGGGACCGGCTGGTAGTCGGCGAACTCCATCGTGAAGGTGGCGGAGCCGGCGGTCAGCGAGCTCAGGGAAGTGGAGTAGCGGTAGAGCTCTGCGAGAGGCACGCGGGCCTTGAGGATGGCGAAGCCCTTGTCGGCACCCATCTCGCCGAGGACGCCGCGGCGGTTCTGCAGGTCGCTCATCACGGAGCCCTGGTAGTCGGCCGGGGTCATGACCTCGACGTTGTAGATCGGCTCGAGGATCTTCGGACCGGCGTTGCGGAAGGCCTCACGGAAGGCGTTGCGGCCGGCGATGATGAAGGCGATTTCCTTGGAGTCCACCGGGTGCATCTTGCCGTCGTAGACGAACACGCGGATGTCGCGGGCGTAGGAACCGGTGAGCGGGCCCTCGACCATGCGCTCCTTGATACCCTTGAGGATGGCGGGCATGAAGCTGAGGTCGATGGCGCCACCGACGACGCAGTTGTAGAACTCGAGCTTGCCGCCCCACTCCAGGTCGGTGATGTCCTGGGTCTTGATGTTGAGCTGGGTCTCCTTGCCGTTGATCATGAACTTGGTGTTGAGCTCACCCTCGGCCGGGCAGACCAGGAGGTGCACCTCGCCGAACTGGCCGGCGCCGCCGGACTGCTTCTTGTGGCGGTACTGGGCGCAGGCCACCTTGGTGATGGTCTCGCGGTACGGCACCTTCGGGGCGAAGAGCTCGACGTCGAGCTTGTATTCGTTGTTCAGCATCCACTTGACGATGTTGATGTGCTGCTCGCCGTTGCCGCTGAGGATGGTCTGGCGGAGCTCCTTGGAGTACTCGACGATGACGGTCGGGTCCGTGGAGGCGATGCGCTTGAGGGCGTCGCCGAGCTTCTGCTCGTCCTGCTGGACCTTGGCCTTGATGGCGCAGCGGTACTTGGGAGCCGGATACTGGATCTTGTCGTA
>LUZH01000328.1 GCA_001602885.1 Bacteroidales bacterium Bact_16
GTCGCCGGCTTCCAGGTCCACGTCTTCGAGGTGGTCAAGGTGGCGATGGTGCTCTACCTCGCCTGGGCGATGGACGCCCTCAAGCGGGGCGAGCTCCGCGGCCCGTCGGACCTCCTCTGGAAGAAGATCATCTATCTCTACGCCCCGTTCCTGGTCATCTTCGTGATGATCATCCCGGGCTCCAACTCCTCCGCCCTGATCATCGGTCTGCTGATGTTCGTGATGATCCTGCTGGGCGGCGGCAACCTGCGCGACATGACCATCCTGGCCCTCGCCGCAGTGCTGGTCATCGGCATCATCTTCGGCCTCTACAGCGCCACCAAGAACTCGGCGCACCCGTGGTTCGGCCGCATCGGCACCGGCATCGCCCGCGTCTTCGAGGAGGACCACTGGGAGCAGCAGGTGATCGACAATCCGAAGGGCACTATCGCCTACCAGGAGGCCATCGACGCCATCCGCCAGCCCTACAGCGCCAAGATCGCAATCAAGCAGGGCGGGTTCCTGGGCAAGGGCCCCGGCCAGAGCACCCAGCGCTACGTGGTCCCGGACATGTCCGAGGACTTCATGTACAGCTTCATCATCGAAGAATACGGCCTGATCGGCGGCATCTTCGTGATCTTCCTCTATGTGTCGCTGCTCGCCCGCGGCTCGATCATCGCGCGCAACTGCGGCAGCGACCACTACGCCAAGCTCACCGTGGCGGGCCTGTGCCTGCTCATCACCGGACAGGCCTTCCTGCACATGTTCGTCAACGCCGACATCGGCCCGATGACCGGCCAGACCCTGCCCCTGATCAGCCACGGCAACAGTGCCTTCCTCTGCTTCAGCATCGCCTTCGGCATCATCCTGTCGTTCAGCCGCATCGCTTCGCGGCGCATCGACAAGGAGACGCGCATGGCGGAGCCGCTCGTGGAGATGCACGAAGCGACGGCCGTCAAGGAACGCCTCGACGACCTGGACGCCTTCGAATCCGGACAAATCGACCCTCAAAACGCAGATGACAGCTATGAGTTATAAGAAATTACGCGTGATCATCAGCGGCGGTGGCACCGGCGGACACATCTTCCCGGCCATCTCCATCGCCGGCAAGCTCCGGGAAGCCAATCCGGAGACGGAAATCCTCTTCGTCGGCGCCGAAGGCAAGATGGAGATGGAGAAAGTCCCGGCGGCGGGCTACAAGATCGTGGGCCTGCCGATGGCCGGCCTGCAGCGCCAGCTCAACTGGGGCAACTTCAAGAACAATGTCCGTGTCCCCTTCAAGGTGGCGAGCAGCCTCCGCAAGGCCGGACACGTCATCGACGAATTCAAGCCGGACGTCGCCATCGGCGTGGGCGGCTACGCCAGCGCCCCCCTGCTCTGGCAGGCCACCCGCAAGCACATCCCCGCCCTGATCCAGGAGCAGAACGGCTTCGCCGGCCTGACCAACAAGATCCTGGGCCGGCGCGTGCAGAGCATCTGCGTGGCCTACGACGGAATGGAGAAATTCTTCCCGGCGGAGAAGATCGTCTTCAGCGGCAACCCGATCCGCCCGGAGATCCATCCGTACAGCGCGGAGGACCGCGCGGAAGGCATCCGCTTCTACGGGCTCGACCCGGACAAGCGGCACCTCTTCGTGGTGGGCGGCAGCCTCGGGGCCGGCACCCTCAACCGCGCGATGCGCGCCTGGATCGAAGCCGGCTGCCCCGGCGGCGACGACGTGGAGGTGCTCTGGCAGTGTGGCCGCTACTATAAGAAGGGCGTCGACGAATTCATGGCGGGCCGCGACCTCCCGCAGATCCATTACACCGATTTCATCGGCCGGATGGACCTCGCCTACGCCTGCTCGGACGTGCTCATCAGCCGCGCCGGCGCCTCCTCGGTGTCCGAGATCTGCGCCGCGCGCAAGGCCGCCGTCTTCGTGCCCTCCCCCAACGTGGCCGAAGACCACCAGACGCACAACGCGATGGCGCTCGTGCGCAAGGACGCCGCGCTGATCGTGCGCGACGCCGAGGCGGCGGAGCAGCTGCTCCCCACCGCCCTGGGCCTCATCCACAATCCGGCGCGCATCGCCGCGATCGAGGCCAACGTCGCGCCGCTCGCCCGCCTGGACGCGGCGCAGACCATCGTAGAAGAAGTATATAAATTGATATGAGATATAAGAACGTCTATTTCATCGGCATCGGCGGCATCGGCATGAGTGCCATCGCCCGGTACTACAAGTTCAAGGGCTGCGCCGTCTCCGGCTACGACCGGACCCCTTCCGACCTCACGCACGCGCTGGAGGCAGAAGGCATCGCCGTACATTATGAAGACCGGCCGGAATGCATCCCGGCCGAGGTCCAGGACACCCTCGTGGTCTATACGCCCGCCGTCCCCGCCGAGTTCGGCGAGCTCGTATTCGCGCGCGAGCACGGCTACCGCGTGATCAAGCGCTCCCAGATGCTGGGCGAGATCACCGCCGGCCAGCGCTGCCTCGCCGTCGCCGGCACGCACGGCAAGACCACCACGTCCACCCTCGTCGCCCACATCCTCACGGAGAGCGGTACCGGCTGCTCCGCCTTCCTCGGCGGCATCTCCAAGAACTACGGCACCAACATGCTCGTCAGCCACACCCCGACCGTGGTGGCCGAGGCCGACGAGTTCGACCGTTCCTTCCACCAGCTGCATCCGGCGATCGCCGCCATCACGGCGATGGACGCCGACCACCTCGACATCTACGGCGACCTGGCCCACGTGCAGGAGGCCTTCCGCATCTTCGCCTCCCAGGTCACCGAGACGATCATCCTCAAATACGGCCTGCCCATCCGGCAGTCCGACGTGTCCGCCAAGATCTTCAGCTACCATTTCGACGACAGGCGGGCCGACTTCCACAGCGAGAACCTGCGGCTCGACGCCACCGGACATTACACCTACGACCTCGTCTACCCGGGCGGCGTGCTCAGCGACATCCGCGTGGGCGCCCTGGGCTGGGTCAACGTGGAGAACAGCATCGCGGCGGCGGCCATCTGCCTCTGCTACGGGCTCGACGCCCAGAAGGTCCGCCACGCCATCGGCACGTTCGAGGGCGCGCAGCGCCGCCTGGACGTACACCTCAACACGCCGGGCCTGACCTACATCGACGACTACGCCCACCATCCGGCCGAGCTGGCCAGCGCCATCTCCTCGGTCCGGCAGATCTTCCCGGGGCGCAAGCTCACTGAGCGGGCTGGACAAGCTCATCCTGCTCGACATCTATCCCGCCCGCGAGGAACCCATCCCGGGCGTGACCTCCGAGATCATTTTCCGCGACGTGACCGCCCCCGAGAAGGTGCTCATCACGCGCGACGAGCTGATGCCCCTGCTGGAGCAGGAGCCGCTCGACGTGCTCCTCACCCTCGGCGCGGGCAACATCGACCGCTTCATCGAACCGATCACCGAAATGCTCCGCAAGCGCCAGTAGATGAAAGCAGCCGTCAAATATTCCGTCGCCGGCGCGCTCGCCGTCCTTTTCTGCACGGGGATGTTCTTCCTGTACAGGAACGTGCGGCAGGAGCAGGCGCAGCTCGTCTGCGGCCGGCTGGACGTCAGTTTCGTCGACAGCCTGCGCTTCGTCAGCGAACAGGACGTCCGGGAATATCTCGACGCGCACTACGGCTCCTGCGTCGGCGAGCGGCTGGACAGCGTGCAGCTCGCCCGCATCGAGCAGATGCTGGAGAGCCGCAGCTCCGTGACCCGCTGCCAGGCCTGGACCAGCGACGACGGCGTGCTGCACGTCGAGATCGCCCAGCGCGCCCCCGTGCTGCGCTTCCAGGACGGCAACCGCGGCTTCTACGTGGACGCGGAGGGCTACATCTTCCCGCTTCACCCGACTTATACGGCGCCCGTCCCCGTGGTGGACGGCGCCATCCCGGTACACATGCCGGCTGACTATAAAGGCCAGGCCGACGATCCATACGCCCGAACCTGGATCGACGGCGTGCTCACGATGCACCGTTTCATTTCCACTTCGCGCAACTGGCAGCGCGGCATCACGCACATCAAAGTACGTCCGGGCGGCGACCTCGTCCTGAGCCTCCAGGGCCGGGACGAGCTGTTCGTCGTCGGGCAGCCCGAAAACATCCCCGACAAACTCGGTCGCATCGACCGCTACATCGGCCTGATCGCCCCTTCCAAGCCGGAAGGATACTACAAGACCGTCAACGTGAAATATAATCAACAAATCATATGCAGGCAGAAAGATACATAGCAGCCGCCGACCTTGGCTCCTCCAAAATCGCCCTGAGCGTAGCCAAGATCGAGGGAGATGACATCCAGATCATCTACTACAAAGAGACCCCGTCCGACGGGATCCGCAACAGCTACGTCTTCAATCCGAAGCGCGCAGCCGGCCCCCTCCGTGCAGCCATCCAGGAGGCGGAAGAAGAATTGAACATCAAGATCCTGCAAGTGGTCGTGGGCCTGCCCCGCTATGATGTGCGGCAGGAGATCGCCAGCGCCCGGATGGAGCGCAGCGACCC
>LUZH01000329.1 GCA_001602885.1 Bacteroidales bacterium Bact_16
GCGCCGCTACCAGCGGCTCGAATTCGAGGACGACGTCCTCTATTCGACGGGCTCCTTCTCGTTGGAGGCCAGCTACGAGCCGGATTCGCTCAACCTGATCACGCTCTCCGGCTGGGTGGACCTGCAGCGTACGCGGGAGTCGTTCAGGATCGCGGAACGCTTCTGGGACGCTGACCGCAGGCTGACGGCCGACATGCAGGAGCCGCGGCAGGCGTACAACCGGGGCGATTCGTTCTCCGGCGAACTGGCTTATCAGAAGACGTTCCGGGGAGACGGGGGCGTGCTGACCTTCAGCTATGCGATTGACGGGATCCCGAACGGGGTCGACAACGACGTTACCGTGGTCCCGGTCCTCGGCGTGGAGCCTTACCGGCGGCATTCTTTCAATACGGCCAACACGCTGCAGCATTTCGCGCAGGCCGACTACTTCGCCACCTTGCGCAAGCGGCACCAGCTCGAGGCCGGCGCGAAATACACCCTGCGCAGCCATACGGCCGACTCGCAGGACGAACTATGGGACTTCGAAAAGCAGGAATGGCGGGTGGACGACGGCAATGTCAACGACCTGGACTACCGCCAGCACATCTTCGCCGCCTACGCCAGCTACGGCTACAAGTTCGCGCGCCTGACGCTGAAGGCGGGCGCGCGCCTGGAGTACACCCTCAACCGGGGTCTGTCGAAGAGTGCTTCCGGCAACTTGACCTTCGACAACAGCAACTTCAACGTGGTGCCGTATCTCAACGCGGCCTGGCAGCTCGGCGGGTCGGACGCGCTGTCGCTGTCCTACACCCGCCGGCTGGGCCGCCCCAGCGTGAGCTATCTCAATCCCTACATCTTCGAGGAGACGCCTTTCAGCCGCTCGCACGGCAATCCTGACCTGCGGACGGTGGTCTCCGATGCGCTGACGCTGACGTACCGGACGGGCGGCGACAAATGGGGCCTGACGGCCCGGACTTACGGAAGCCTGTGCGGCAACAAGATCGAATACCTGTCCGTGACGCACCCCGACGGGACCAAGGTCTCCACGTATGAGAATGCTGTCCGGCACCGTCACGTGGACGCGCTGCTGGATTTCGACTGGGAGCCGACGGACGGATTCGGCCTGCAGCTGTCCGGGAATGCGGGCTATGACGATTTCTACGCCCGCGCGCTGGACCAGCGGAACGGCGGCTGGAACTGGTCCGTCGATTTCAGCGCCAACGCCGGTCTCTGGCGGGAGGCGCTGGCGTATGTCTCCGCCTTCGCCTCCGGCGGCGAGACCACGCTGCAGCGGACATATCACGGGGTGGAGTATGCCTATTCCATCGGCCTGCAGCAGCGTTTCTGCCAGGGGCGCCTGACGCTTTCCGCGACGGCGGTGTTGCCCTTCCAGAACCGCTACGAAGGCGCTTCGCGCGACACGGAAGCGGCGACCTACCGGCAGCACAATGCGTCCTGGTACAATCCGCGCCAGTTCCGCTTCGGCCTCACGTGGCGCTTCGGCAAGACGGAGATCAGCCTCAAGCGCGCCCGGAAGACAGAAGTGAGCGACAGGCTCTGAAAGGGGATCAGTCTTCCCGCAGGAAGGCCAGGACGGCCTTGTTGAAGGCTTCCGGGCATTTGTTTGCGATGAAGTGGTCGCCCTCGATGAAGACCAGCTGCGCGTCCGGGATGCTGGCGGCAATCAGCCGCGTGTGGGCTTCCTTGATCATGTCGCGGGTGCCGGCGATGACCAGCGTCCGGGCCTGGATCCGGGCCAGCTCCTCCGGCGCGACGTTGGGGTCGTTGACCATCAGCCCCATCATTTCGGCGTTGCGGCGGGCCTTCTCGCTCTTGTGGGCGAACCGTTTCGAGCAACGGTAGCCGAGCTCGATGAAGGCCTGGACGGAGCGCTTGACGCCTTTCGTGTCGAGGTTGGCGCCGTCGAGGATGAGGCGCCCCACGCGCTCCGGGTACTTGATCGCGAAGACCATCGCGATGTTGCCGCCGTCGGAGAAGCCGAGCAGGTCGGCCTTGTCGATCCCGCGGGCGTCCAGGTACGCCAGCAGGTCGTCGGCGAACTGCCGGATGGTGAAGGGGGCGCTGCCCCGCGG
>LUZH01000330.1 GCA_001602885.1 Bacteroidales bacterium Bact_16
CCCACGATGTCCATCGTCTGGAAGGCGATGGCCTCGAGCGCGGCCCGCGCGATGTGCGCGGCCGTGGAGCCGCGCGTCAGGCCGCAGATCACGCCGTGGGCGTATTGGTCCCAGTAGGGCGCGCCCAGGCCCGTGAGCGCCGGCACGAAGTAGACGCCGCCGTTGTCGGGGACCGACGCGGCGAGCTTCTCCACCTCGGCCGACGAGCGGATCACGCCGAGCGAGTCGCGGAGCCACTGCACCACCGAGCCGCCGGCGAAAATCGAGCCCTCGAGGGCGTAGTTGACGGTATTGCCGATCTTCCAGGCCACCGTGGTGAGGAGGTTGTTGTAGGAGCGGATCGGGGCTTCGCCCGTGTTCATCAGCAGGAAGCAGCCCGTGCCGTAGGTGTTCTTGACGCAGCCGGGATGCACGCACATCTGGCCGAACAGGGCCGCCTGCTGGTCGCCCGCGATGCCCGCGATGGGCACCTCCGAGGCGAAGAGCGTCGGGTGCGTGAATCCGTAGACCTCGGACGAGGAGCGGACCTCCGGCATCATCGACATCGGGATGTCGAGCAGCTCCAGCAGGTCTTCGTCCCAGCACAGCGAATGGATGTTGAAGAGCATGGTGCGGGAGGCGTTGGACACGTCCGTGACGTGGACGCCGCCGCGCGTGAGGTTCCACACGAGCCAGCTGTCCACCGTGCCGAAGCGGAGCTTGCCCTCTTCGGCCCGGCGGCGGGCGCCGGGGACGTTGTCCAGAATCCATTTGATCTTGGTCCCGGAGAAGTAGGCGTCCACGATCAGGCCGGTCTTGTCCTGGATGCGCTCCGCCCAGCCTTCCTGGCAGAGGAGGTCGCACAGCACGGCTGTGCGACGGTCCTGCCAGACGATGGCGTTGTAGACGGGCGCGCCCGTCTCGGCGTCCCACACCAGGGTGGTCTCGCGCTGGTTGGTGATGCCGATCGCGGCGAGGTCGCGGCCGCTGATGCCGATGCGCGACAGCGCCTCGGCGATCACGGCCGCCTCCGACGACCAGATCTCCATCGGGTTGTGCTCCACCCAGCCCGGCTCGGGGAAAATCTGGGTGAACTCCTGCTGGGCAGTCGAACGGATGTTGCCTTCGTGGTCAAACACGATGGCGCGGGATGAACTGGTGCCCTGGTCCAGTGCGAGAATGTATTTTGCCATATTTCAGTTTATTCCTTGACCAGCTGCTGGAGCGCGGTGCCGAAGATCAGGTACGCCGTGTTGCCGGCGATCGTGCCTTCGTTCTGTCCCCAGAGGAACGGCCAGTCGTCGAAGTTTTCGAAATGGTCCGGCTGGCGGAACAGCACGCCGGGCGCTACGTTGCCCGGGATGAAGGAGAAGTCCGCCCGGTTGTTGCCGTAGAAGACCGCTTTCGGGCGCGCGGCGCCCACCGCGGCCACCAACGAGTAGTTGTGGTACGGGTGGCAGCCGAACATGTAGCCGGCGGCCTTGAGGGCGTATTCCGGCCCGATGATGTCGGGGAAATACTTGCTCGCGAACGCGGCCGTGGTGCCGAAGCTGACCACGCTGCCGCTCGCGGCCCAGTTGCCCATGCCGATGGGCACGCCGTAGGGATTGTTCTTGTCCATGCCGTCGAGGTATTCCTTATACTGCTCCACGTAGGGGCGCAGGCGCTCCTTGTAGGCTTCGTCCAGATACGGGATGGCGTCGAGCGCCGGCTGGATGGCGAAGCTCACGCCGCGGTCGAGCGCCGGCCAGATCTGCTCCTGGAAGGCGTCCAGATAGGATTGCTCACCCGTGCAGACGTAGAGCTGCAGGTTGGTGGACATGTTGCCGAAGCCGCCGCGCCCGCGCATCATCGGGCTGCCTTCGGCCATCGCGCGCTCCATCAGCTCGGTGCCCTCCTTCATCAGGCGCTTGGACTGCTTGAGGGCGCGGGCGGCGAGGGCGTCGTTGTAGCCGCCCAGCGCACGGCTGGCGGCGGCGAACATCGTGGCCGCCTGCAGGTCGAGGAACGGGTTGCGGGTCGTAAAGGCCCACATGTCGTCGGGCGTGCCGCTGGACTTGCCGTCGGCCGACTTCTGGTAGGGCTTGAGGCGCGGGTCGTAGTGCAGGCCGTCGGTGATGGCGGCGGCGTCGCCGAGGTGGTGGTAGTTGTCCAGCACGGAGTTGGACAGGGTCTGGGCCATGTGGCCGATGTTCTCGGCCTGGGCCACCAGGTTGAGCGTGCCGTGCTCGATGTACTGGATCACGTCGGGCACGCCGTCCGGGCGGTGAAGGTCCACATAGCGCTGCTCCTCGCTGACGAAGGTCTCGTCGCGCATCGGCTTGAAGCGCTCCCAGTCGGAGACGAGGTTCTGCACCACGCTGATGTTGGAGCCGGTCTCGATGTCGAAGTCGCCGGCGTCGAAGAAGCCGCCGACATTCAGGCCGGGGATCAGCTGGTAGGCCTTATACTTGGTGTCGATCGGGCCCTGGCTGTGGAGGTCGAAGTGGTCGGTGTTGGCGGGCGCCTGGAGGTAGCCCTCCTTGAACGGCTCGCCGTGCCAGATGCGGTAGGCTTCGTTGACCATCATGTGGTTCATGTGGATCGGGATCCAGACGTCGCTGGTCGCATCCGTGATGCGGTCCAGGACGTCGTCGCCGATGATGAAGTTGCCGGTCTGGACGTC
>LUZH01000331.1 GCA_001602885.1 Bacteroidales bacterium Bact_16
GCAGCGACAGCATGCCGCTGAGGTAGTCGTGGACGGCTCCGCCGAAAATGCATCCGAACACGATCCAGAGATAGGCGGCCGGGCCGAACTTCGCGCCCATGATGGCGCCGAAGATGGGTCCCGTGCCGGCGATGTTGAGAAACTGGATCATGAACACCTTCCAGGAGGGGAGGGCGATGTAGTCAATGCCGTCCGCCTTGGTGACGGCGGGCGTCGGACGGGCCGGGTCCGGACCGAAAACCCGCTCCACGAACCTGCCGTAAAGCAGGAAACCGAGGATGAGGGCAAGCACGCTGATAAAGAAAGAAACCATACTGCAAAATTACGAAATAATGCAGAAAAATCCTTATCTTGCACGCCAAAAACCCGATACTTGAACCAAATTCTATGGACAACTGGCTGAACATATTGCTCCTTGTGATCCTGATCAGCATCATCCTGATGGAAATCGCCGAAAACGGCCACCCCATCCGCACGCTGACCTGGATCCTGCTCCTTGTATTCCTGCCCGTCATCGGGCTGATCCTGTATTTCTTCTTCGGCCTGGACCGCAAGAACCGCCGCATGGTCAGCGTCGAGGACATGGACCGCTTCCAGCAGTTGACCGACAAGGCCGTGGAGGGGCAAGTCTGCGAGGATCCGCCGGCCGGTGTCCGCAACCTCATCACGCTCCTGCATACGGCCGGCAAGGCCGTCCCCGTGCGCGGCAACGACGTCCGGGTCTACACGGACTTCAGCGCCATGTATTCCGACCTGCTCGCCGACCTGGAGTCGGCGCAGCACCATATCCATTTCCAGTTCTTCAAGTTCGAGGACGACGAGATGGGCCGCAAGGCCGAGGAGATCCTCGTGCGCAAGGCCCAGGAGGGCGTGGAGGTGCGCCTGCAGATCGACGACCTGGCCAACCTGAGCCGCCGCCGCTTTTTCCGCCGGATGGCGAAAAAGGGCGTCCAGGTGCGTCCTTTCTTCCGCGTCCAGCTGTTCCTGTCGAGCGACACCAACTACCGCAACCACCGCAAGAACGTCGTCATCGACGGCCGCGTGGGCTACACGGGCGGCATGAACATCGCCAAGCGCTACGCCATCGGCATCCGCAACGGCGTCTGGCGCGACACGCACATCCGCGTCGAGGGCCCGGTCGTGGCCGAGATGCAGACGGCTTTCCTGGTGGACTGGAAGTTCTCGACCAAGCAGCTGCTCGACGATCCCGTCTATTTCCCGCAGGTCCCGCCCGCAGGCAACCTGCTGATGCAGGTGGCCACTTCCGGCCCGCTGGGCGAGTTCCGCGTGATCATGCAGGCCATCCTGCGCGTGTTCAGCGAGAGCCGCAAATATGTCTACGTGCAGACGCCCTACTTCATCCCGAACGAGCCGCTGGGCGCCGCGCTCCGCAACTGCGCGCTCGCGGGCGTGGACGTGCGCCTGATCATCCCGCGCCGCGACGACGTCAACATCATCACCACGCTCGCGTCCCGCTCCTATATCAAGGACCTGCTGGCGGCGGGCGTGAAGGTGTATTTCTACGACAAGGGCTTCATGCACGCCAAGACGGTCGTCGCCGACGACAACGTGTGCTCCATCGGCTCGACCAACCTCGACATCCGGAGTTTCGAGCAGGATTTCGAGATCAACGCCTTCATCTATGACAAGAAGATGGCGAAGCAGATGCGCGACCAGTTCCTGCTGGACCTGGAGAGCTGCACGCAGGTGGATCCGGAGCGCTGGGCCCGCCGCTCGCGCGTGCACCGCTTCTGGGAGTCGGTCGCCCGGCTGTTCTCTCCGATCCTGTAACGCAATTTTTGGGCGGGAGGCAGACAACGGGTGGAATAATTTTTTATTTTTGTTACGGAATTACCTTTTAAAACCTTAATAAGTCATGAAGAAATTCTATTCGCTCGCCATTCTCGCCGTATGTGCGATGGTGGTTTTCTCCTGCAAGAATGAAGGCAAGGGGAACAAAGAAATCAAAGACGCCGCCCAGGATGCCGTAGAGGCTGTCGAGGGCGCCGCCCAGGAGGCGATCGATGCTGTCTCCGACGCAGTGGAAGAGGTCGGCAATGCCGCCGCTGACGCCGCCAAGGATGCTGCGGACCGCGCCAAGGTGGGTCTGGAGAAGCTCGGCGAGATCTTCCCGTACAGCGCCGTCGAGGCCAAGCCTTCCTTCAACGGTGGCGATGCCAACGCCTTCGTCAAGTATGTCCAGGAGAACATCAAGTATCCTGAGAATGCTCTCGAGAACGACATCGAAGGTAAGGTGACCGTCAACTTCGTGGTCGACGCCAACGGCAATGTCTGCAACGCCAAGGTGGTCCGCGGCGTGGACGACGAACTGGACGCCGAGGCGCTCCGCGTCGTGTCCAGCGCTCCCGCCTGGGTGCCTGCCAAGCAGGCCGGCAAGAACGTCCCCGTCAACTGCTCCATACCTGTGACCTTCAAGATCGTCAAGTAAGATCGTAACAAATAGAAGAGCGCCTCTCCGGTCTTCCGGGGAGGCGTTTTTTGCTGTTGAGCACTAAGATGTTAAAATATTTTTAATTTTTTTAACTACGATTCGAAATTATTGCTACATTTGCGCCCAGAATATAGTTAACAACAATTTTACCATGAAGAAAATTATTTCTATTATCGCCCTTGTCGCTTGCGCGACCCTGTTCGTTTCCTGCAAGAATGCCAGCAAGAACGCCGAAGAGGCTGTTGAAGCCGTTGAGAACGCCGCTGAGACCGTCGATAGCCTTGCTACCGAGTTCGTCGAGGCTGTGGACAGCACCGTCGTGGCTGAGTAATCCAGCTTCTCCGATCGCGTCAAGATAGATCGCGAAACAAGTCAGACAGCGCCTCCCTGGTGACCGTGTTCAGTGCAAGGTCCTCCGGGGAGGCGCCTTTTTCGGGGGTGTTGCCCCCGCACAGGTCCACGCCGAGGATGCGGCGGGAGGCCATGATGCCCCGCAGGGCGCCATTCAGCTCTTCGAGCGTCATCTCGCCCTGGTCCCAGTCGGTCCGGGCGTAATCTTCAGACAATACGTCCAGGTCGACGGACAGATAGACCGGCAGGTCGGGCAGGGAAGCCAGGGCGGGGAAGTCCGCCGCGTCGCGGATCCAGCGGTCGGCGCGCAGCAGCGGCAGGCGCCGCGCTTCGCGGACCCAGCTGCCGCAGCTGAGCAGCCCGTCGTCGAAAGCGCCCGGCTGGTCGTCGGGATGGTGGTCGAAAAGGACGAGCTGGAACGGCTCGCCGATCCGCTCGAGCCAGAACAGCGATACATAATGGTAGTCGCCCGTCCCGATGTCGTGGACGGCGTGCAAAGGGAGCCCGGCGAGGCGGCTGCGGATCTGCTCCGCGCTGTCTGCCGAACAATAACAATTTGTCCCTTCCAAAGCCGAAAAATCTGCAATAATTCGCTCCATGACGGCTCAAAAATAGGAAAAAATAAAAAAAATGCCTACTTTTGTTGATTGTAGTTCGATACCTAAATGGAACAAGAGCAGGCACAGCAATATCCCCTCGATCCCGAGAAGGTTTATTTCTCGATGGATGAGTTGACTCTCGACACCGAGGAAGGCCCCAAGACTTACAGGATGGGTGCCTGGCTCAACATCGACCCTGTCCGCATCCACCGGATGATCATCCGCGACAAGGTCCTGCAGGTAGACGAGATGGAGGTGCTCAACCCGCTCGTCAGCAAGCTCCGCCGTGCGGATCCCGACTACTACAAGAAATTCATGGGGCTCCGCCTGATCATCGACTATCCCGGCTACAGCTCCGGCATCCTTGCCAAGATCCCCTTCGAGAACGACCCCGTCGGCTTCTATAAATGGTGGCGCAAGGGCAAACACGAAGACAAGGTCTATCTTTCTCTGGGCAACCAGGTCCGTCTCTTCCAGAAAGTCAAAATGATGGATCCCCGGATGATTCTCAAGAAAGACCTCGAAATACTCAAATAACACTAGCTAACCCATATGGATAATCTCCTGAAAATGACTTGTCTGCATGATCTCCACGTTGAGCTCCATGCCAAGATGAGCCCTTTTGCCGGTTATGACATGCCCATCCAGTACAGCGGCATCATCGACGAGCACAACGCCGTCCGCCACGCCGCCGGCGTCTTTGACGTCTCGCACATGGGTGAGGTCTTCGTCAGCGGACCGGATGCCGAATCTTTTGTCAACCACATCTTCACCAACGACGTCCGCCCGATGGCGCCGGGCCAGATCCTCTACGGGATGATGCTCTATCCCGACGGCGGCACGGTGGACGACCTGCTGGTCTATCGCGAGCGCGAGCCGCAGCACTACCTCCTGGTGGTCAACGCCGCCAACATCGACAAGGACTACGCCTGGATGCTGGAGCACGCCAAGGGTTTCGACGTCAAGGTCGACAACCAGTCCGACGCCTGGGGGCAGATCGCCGTCCAGGGCCCGGAGGCCGAAAAGGCCGTCTGCGGCACGCTGGGCTTCCCGGAAGCCGCCGCGCTGACCTTCTATACCTTCCTGGATGCAGAACGCGACGGCCGCCGCGTGATCGTCAGCCGCACCGGCTACACCGGTGAGGACGGCTTCGAGATCTACGCTTCCGCGGAGCAGATCCGTGCATATTGGCAGCAGCTGATGGCGGCGGGCGTCAAGCCCTGCGGCCTGGGCTGCCGCGACACGCTGCGCTTCGAGGCCGGCATGCCGCTCTACGGCGACGAGCTGACCGAAGCGATCTCGCCGGTCATGGCGGGGCTCGGGATGTTCTGCAAGCTGGACAAGCCCGAATTCATCGGCAAGGATGCGCTCGTCGCGCAGAAGGAGAACGGCGTGGCCCGCAAGCTGGTGGGCATCGAGCTGGCCGACAAGGCCGTGCCGCGCCACGGCTATCCCGTGGAGCTGGCGGACGGCACCGAGGTCGGCGTCGTGACGACGGGCTACCACTCCATCAGCCTGGAGAAGAGCATCTGCTTCGCGCTGGTGGACAGCGCCTATGCCGCCCTCGGCACGCAGCTGTCCGTGCGCATCCGCAAGAACGCCTTCCCGGGCGTCGTCGTCAAGAAGCGCTTCTATCAGACCAACTACAAGAAATAATCACAAACACAACTAACTTACTAAATATGAGCAAGATTGCAGAGGGGCTCCTCTACAGCGAGTCCCACGAATGGGTCAAAGTGGATGGCAACGTGGCCATCATCGGCGTTTCCGATTTCGCGCAGAGCGAGATGGGGGACATCACCTATGTCGAAATGCCTGACGTCGACGACGAGGTCGAGGCCGGCAGCGATTTCGGCGCCCTGGAGAGCGTGAAGACCTCCAGCGAGCTGATCGCACCCGTGTCCGGCAAGGTCGTCGCCCGCAACGACGAGCTCGAGGACAAGCCCGAACTCATCAACGAAGACGCCTACGAGGCCTGGATCATCAAGGTCGAGATGTCCGATCCCGCGGAACTCGACGCGCTCCTGAACGCATCTGCTTACGCTAACGTAGCCAAATAACAATATGGGAGCATTCAGCTATTTTCCCCAGACCGGGGAAGATATCCGCGTGATGCTCGAAAGGATCGGCGTCGGATCGCTGGACGACCTCTACGCCGATGTCCCTGCGGATTATATCTACAAGGGGGAGTACGACCTGCCGTCCGCGATGAGCGAACAGCAGGTTCGTGACTTTTTCGAGGGCCTTGCCGCCAAGAACGCCCGTCTGAAGGTGTTCGTCGGCCAGGGCGCATACGACCATTACGTCCCGGCGGTGATCCCTTATATCACCTCCCGGAGCGAATTCCTGACCGCCTACACGCCGTACCAGTGCGAGATCTCGCAGGGTACGCTGCGCTATATCTTCGAGTGGCAGTCGATGATCTGCCGCCTGACCGGCCTCGACTGCTCCAACGCTTCGATGTACGACGGCCCGACGGCCGCCGCGGAGGCGATGCGCATGTGCGTGGCCAGCGCCAAGAAGCGCAACTCGGTGATCGTGTCCGCGCGGCTCCTGCCGCACGTGATCGACACCATCCGCACCTATGCCAAATACGCCGGCATCAATGTCGTCGTCACGGACAAAGTGGCCGAGGAGGTCGCCGAGGGCGTGCTGGACCTGGCGGGCGTCATCGTCCCGTCCATCAACCGCTTCGGCATCATCGAGAGCCACCTCGGCCTGGCGGACCTGGTCCATCAGGCCGGCGCGCTGCTCGTCGAGTATTGCGACCCGTCCGCCCTCGCCGTGGTCAAGAGCCCGGCGGAGTGGGGGGCCGACATCGCCGTGGGCGACGGCCAGTCGCTCGGCATTCCGCTCTGCTTCGGCGGTCCGTATGTGGGCTTCATGGCCTGCACCGCGGCCCTGATGCGCAAGCTCCCGGGCCGCATCGTCGGCCAGACCACCGACGCCTCCGGCAAGCGCTGCTATGTGCTGACCCTGCAGGCGCGCGAGCAGCACATCCGCCGCGAGAAGGCCACTTCCAACATCTGCTCCAACGAGTCGCTGATGGCGCTCTGGTGCACGGTGTACCTGTCCCTGATGGGCCCCGAGGGCATGCGCAAGCTCAACGCGCTCTGCTACGAGGGCTCCCACTATCTGCACGACCGCCTGCTCGCCACGGGCAGGTTCGAGCAGGTCTTCGACGGGGAGTTCCTGAAGGAATTCTGCCTCAAGCCGCGCTGCGATGTCCAGAAGATGCAGCAGGCGCTGCTCGACGCGGGCTTCTTCGCCGGCCTCCAGACGGAGGACGGCTACGTGACCTTCTGCGTCACGGAGAAGCACACCCGCGAGGAGTTGGACCGGATCGTCGAAATCGTCAAATCAATCTAAGGAGGGCTGCGATATGAAATACTACGACAAACTCATCTTCGAACTCTCCAAACCCGGAAGGACCGGTTATTCCTTGCCGACAGCAGCCTGCCCTCCCGAAATGAGCAGCATTGTCTGGAGAAAAAGTAAACTGGATCTTCCGGAGGTCAGTGAGGTGGATGTGGTCCGCCACTATACGAACCTTTCCCAGATGAACTTCGGCGTGGATACGGGCTTCTATCCGCTCGGATCCTGCACGATGAAATACAACCCCAAGATCAACGAGGAAATCGCCAACATGCCCGCATTCCTGGGCCTGCACCCGCTCCAGCCGGAGACCACCACGCAGGGCGCCCTCGCGATCTACGTGGGCATGGACAAAGCCCTGGCCGCCATCACGGGCATGAAACATTTCACCTTCCTGCCCTGCGCCGGCGCTCACGGCGAGCTCACCGGCCTGATGCTGATGCGCGAATACCACATGAGCCGCGGCGACACCGCCCGCACCAAGGTCATCGTCCCCGACAGCGCCCACGGCACCAACCCGGCCTCCGCGGCCGTCTGCGGCCTGGACATCGTGGTCGTGAAGTCCAAGGAGAACGGCCTCGTGGATGTGGAGGACCTCAAGCCGCTCCTCGGCCCGGACATCGCCGGCATCATGATGACGAACCCCAACACCCTGGGCCTGTTCGAGCGCGACATCAAGGAGATCGCCGAGCTCGTCCACGCCTGCGGCGGCCTGCTCTACTACGACGGCGCCAACATGAACCCGCTGCTGGGCATGGTCCGGCCGGGCGACATGGGCTTCGACATCATGCACCTCAATCTGCACAAGACCTTCTCGACGCCCCACGGCGGCGGCGGTCCCGGCAGCGGCCCGGTCGGCGTGTCCGACAAGGTCGTGCCGTTCCTGCATATCCCGCGCGTGAGCGGTTTCCACGGCAATTTCGGCATCATCCTGCGGGCCTACGCCTACATCCTGATGCTCGGCCGCGAAAACATCAAGATGGCCGGCAAACTGGCCACGCTGGGCGCCAACTATATCAAGGAATCGCTCAAGGATTGCTACAAGCTGCCCATCCCGACGGTGTGCAAGCACGAATTCGTCTTCGACGGCCTGCTGGAGCCGAACGGCGTGTCGACGCTCGACGTCGCCAAGCGCCTGCTCGACTACGGCTTCCA
>LUZH01000332.1 GCA_001602885.1 Bacteroidales bacterium Bact_16
CGCGCAGGTCTGCTCCGACAACGACATCCCGGTGGTCATCTGCATCCCGGAAGACAACAAGCACGACCTCTGGTTCCACAAGAAGCTGAACCGCTGCGTCAAGGTGGTCGCCGCCCCGCACGGCTGCGACTACTATGACGCCATCGCCCTGGGCGAGAAACTCGCGCAGAATCCCCGCTATTTCCTCGAAGGCGGCGCCAAGAACGTGGCGCGCCGCGACGGCATGGGCACGACCCTGCTCAGCTGCGTGGAGAAGGCCGGCCGCATCCCCGACGCCTATTTCCAGGCGGTCGGCTCCGGCACCGGCGCCATCGCGGCCTGGGAGAACGCCGAGCGCCTGGCTGTCGACGGCCGTTTCGGCCCCAACAAGATGCGCGTTTATATGGCGCAGAACCGCCCGTTCACGCTGATCCACGATTCCTGGAAGGCGCAGTCCCGCGCCCTCGCCGCGCTGGATCCCGCCGAGGGACGCCGCGGCGCCGAGGTCATCCTCGCCAAGGTGCTGGCCAACCGCAAACCGCCCTACAGCCTCGCCGGCGGCGTGTTTGACGTGCTTAGCGCGAGCAAGGGCGACACCTTCACCTGCAGCAACGACGACATCATGTACTGGCTGCTGCAGTTCCGCAACCTCGAGGGATACGACCTCCTCCCCGCCCCTTGCGCCGCCGTGGCCGCGCTGGCGCAGGCCGTCGAGGCCGGCGTGGTGGCCAAGGACGAATGCATCATGCTCAACTGCACGGGCGGCGGCACCCTCGCCTCCCAGGCCAAGGGCTATGTCCTCAAGGAGCCGGATCTGATCCTGAATCCGGAAATGTCCGCCGAAGAGATCATCGCGGCGGTGGACCGCCTCTTCTGAGCTAGAAGCTGACGGCGATCGAGATATCCAGGGCACAATATCCTGCGACGTTTTTGCGGATATTGTGCTCTGGCACGTTGATGCCCCTGTCGGGGTCGATCAGCTTGGGATGGTCGCGCAGGTACTTCAACCCCACGAGCAGGTCGATGCTGCAGTCGTCGCTGAGCCGGAAACGGTAGCCGGCGCCGCCGGCGCCCAGCAGGGCCGTCTGCCCGGCCATCGAGTAGAAGTGCCACGCGGCGCCCGCCTGCGCGTAGGCGAAGACGCCGTCTTCGTATAGCGAGCGTGGGAAGAAGGTGTAGCGGGCGGCGACCGGTATGAGGCGGTTGTCCTTGCCCATCCCGATGTAGCCGCCCAGCAGCGAGACCAGGTGGCGCTCGCCGAGCGCGTAGCCGACCTGGAGCGTGAGCTGGGCGTTGGAGGCCCAGTGGAAGCCGTAGGAACGGTCGTAGACGCGGTAGCCCTCTTCGCTGAAGAAGTTGTAGTCCCGGTAGCCGAAGAGGCATTGGGTGTAGCCCCACTCCACCCCGACCCGGAAGCGGTTGAAGGGCGGCCCGGAAGGCAGCACGCGCGCAGGCGCGCTCGCCGCGAATGACGAGAGCAGAATAATGATTATTAATAATTTGCGTCCCATCATCAGAAGCGGTACATGATATTGAGTTGCGGGTAGTATGCGTTGTAGATGCCGGCCCGGTAGAAGGCCAGCAGCACGGCGCCCGTCTCTTCGTCCGTGCGGAGGTGGATGCCGGGCGCGAGGCCGAAGCTGAGGTCGAGCGTCAGGCGGTCGAAGTCGAAGCGCAGGCCGATGTTGCCGACCAGGGCGACGGCGAGGCCCATCTTGTGTTCGAGGTCGCGGTCGAGCGGGACGAACAGGCCCTTCTCCCAGTCGTGGACATAGCCGATCTGGCCGCCTGCCCCGGCGTGCAGGGTCAGGTCGAACTGGTCTTGCCAGAGCTGGTAGATGGCGTAGTCGTGGGAGTAGGTCACGCAGACACCCATGTTTTGGGTGCGTCCGCCGAGAATGCCGTAGAAGTCCGTCCGGAGCGTGATGATGTTGGTCTCATTGCCCCAGTCGCTCCCGACCATGGCCGTGACTCCGATGCCCTTGGGCGAATTGAAAAGGCCCAGCAGGGCTTCCTGTCCTTTGGCCAGAGGGCCGGATAGCATGAGCAGCAGGACAGCGGCGAGCCGGATATGAGTCTTCCAGAGCATGAGACGAATATAGCCAAATCTTTGATATTTTCCTATGAATATACTATCTTCGCAGTACTGAAAACAACTAGAACCTATCCAAAATGTCTATCGAGATTCGTCCTGTCCGGACCCGTTCCGAGCTCAAGAAGTTCGTCAATTTCCCGGAGAAACTGTACCGTGACAACCCTTATTATGTCCCGCCCCTCGTGTTCGACCAGATGGACACGCTGGACCAGGAGAAAGGTGCTGCACAGGAGTTCTGCGACTCGGAGCTCTATCTGGCCTACAAGGATGGCGAACTGGCCGGCCGCGTGGCCGCCATCGTCAACCACAAGGCCAACGAGCAGTGGAACCACAAGGAGGTCCGCTTCGGCTGGTATGACTTCATCGAGGACAAGGAGGTCGCCCAGGCCCTGATGGACAAGGTCTACGAATTCGGCCGCAAGTTCCAGATGGAGTCGGTCGTGGGCCCGCTGGGCTTCACGGATTTCGACCCCGAGGGCATGCTCATCGAGGGCTACGACCAGCTGAGCACCATGGCGCTGATCTACAATCACCCTTATTATAACGACTATCTGGCCGAGATGGGCTTCGGCAAGGACGCCGACTGGATCGAATACATCGTGACCGTCCCGGACGAGATGCCCGAGCGCTGGCCGCGCCTGGCCGACATCATCGCGAAGCGCGCCAACGTCCATGTCCGCCAGCTGACCCGCAGGATCATCCGCAAGGAGGACTATGGGCACAAGGTGTTCCGCTGCATCAACGAATGCTACAAGGACCTCTACAACTTCACGGTCCTGCCGGACCACATGGCGGAGAAGTATCTCGGTTTCTACCTGAGCATCCTGGATCTCCGTTTCCTGTCGATGGTCGAGAACGAGCAGGGCGAGCTGGTCGCCTTCGGCATCTCGATGCCGTCGATCGTCAAGGCCCTGCAGAAGACCCGCGGCAAGCTCTTCCCCTTCGGCTGGTGGCCGCTGCTCAAGGCGATGTTCCTCAAGCACGGCGACGTGGCCGAGCTCCTGCTGATCGGTGTCCGTCCGGACTACCAGAACAGCGGCGTGAACTCCCTGGTCTTCATGGACATGTTCAGGAAGTTCAGCGCGATGGGCATCAAGCACTGCGAAAGCAACGCCGTCCTGGAGACGAACCTGAAGAATCAGGGCCAGTTCCGGGAGTTCAACCCCGTCAGCAAGAAACGCCGCCGCTCTTACATCAAGAAGCTTGAATATTAGGATATAAAACAAAAGTGTTCGACGCTGTAACAAAAATGTTACCGCCGCTTCCGGAGCGGATGAGGCCCCAAAAGTTGTCCGACTACGTCGGTCAGCAGCATCTGGTCGGTCCGGGATGCATCCTGCGGAACATGATGGACTCGGGCACTTTGTCTTCCTTTATCCTCTGGGGGCCGCCGGGCGTCGGCAAGACCACCCTTGCGCGCATCATCGCCGGGACGCTGGACCGGGAGTTCTATACGCTTTCGGCCGTGAGCTCGGGCGTCAAGGACGTGCGCGAGGTGATCGACGCGGCCAAGGCCAAGTCGCTCTTCTCCCCTGCCGGCGCGCCCATCCTCTTCATCGACGAGATCCACCGCTTCAACAAGGCCCAGCAGGATGCCCTCCTGGGGGCTGTCGAGGCCGGTACCGTCATCTTGATCGGCGCCACCACGGAGAATCCTTCCTTCGAGGTGATCACGCCGCTGCTGTCACGCTGCCAGGTCTTCGTGCTGAAGTCGCTGGAGGTCGCGGACCTGCAGCGGCTGCTGGACCGGGCGCTGCACGAGGACGAGGTCCTCAAGGAGCGCCGGATCGAGGTCAAGGAGACGGACGCGCTGTTCCGCCACAGCGGCGGCGACGCGCGTAAGTTGTTGAATATCCTGGAGATCGTGGTGGACGCGCAGCTCGGCAAGTCCGATCCGGTCGTCATCGACAACCGCACGGTCACGGAGTGTCTGCAGGAGAATGTCGCCATCTACGACAAGGGCGGCGAGATGCACTACGACATCATTTCCGCCTTCATCAAGAGCGTCCGCGGGTCGGATCCCAATGCGGCGGTCTACTGGATGGCGCGGATGCTGGACGGGGGCGAGGATCCGCTCTTCATCGCGCGCCGGCTCTGCATCCTGGCGGCCGAGGACATCGGCCTGGCCAATCCCAACGCGCTGCTGCTGGCGGACGCCACCTTCCGCATCGTGCATTCCATCGGAATGCCGGAGGCGCGTATCCCGCTCAGCGAGTGTGCGGTATATCTCGCCAGCTCGCCCAAGAGCAATTCGGCCTATCTGGCCATCGACAAGGCGCTCGCCGCGGCCAAGGCCGACCAGACGGCCGCCGTGCCGCTCTATCTGCGCAATGCGCCCACCAAGCTGATGGAGGATCTGGGCTATGCCGACGGCTACAAATACGCCCACGACTTCCCCGGGCATTTCACGGACCTCGAATTCCTGCCTGAGAAGCTCTCCGGCACCGTTTTCTACGAGCCGCAGCCCAACCGCCAGGAGGACAACCTCAAGGCCTATCTCTCCTCCTGCTGGCCCAAATACTACAAAAAATAGCATTCCGAACGGCAGCGGTCTGCCGTCCGGAGATTATTTCTGCGGGATTTTCAGCTTCTGGCCGGCGCGGATGGCGTCGGACTTGAGGCCGTTGGCGGCCTTGATGTCGTTGACGGTCACGCCCCTGTAGCGGCTGGCGATCTTGGAGAGCGAATCGCCCGACTTGACCGTGTAGGTCACGGTCTGGGGCTTGCTGCCGCTCTTGCCGCTGCCGGAAGACTTGCTGCCGCTCCCCTGCGAGACCGCGGGACCGCCGTTCTTGTAGATATAGAGCGTCTGGCCGATCTGGATGCTGTTGGAGCGCAGGTTGTTCCAGCTCTTGAGCTGGTTGATGGTCACGCCGTACTTCGACGCGATCTTGCCCAGGAAATCCCCGCTCTTGACCTTGTAGGCGATCCTTTGCTGGCTGGAAGAGCCCTTGCCGGCAGACTTGCCGGAACGGCCGGATCCGACGTCGGCCAGCACCTTGCCGCTGAGCAGCGAGTCGGCCTTGTAGGCGTAGAGCGAATCGCGGTTGGCGTCCAGGAACGTGCTGGTCCACTTGTAGGGCAGCTTGAGGACGTAGGGATGGTTGTTGCCGGGGATGATGTCGTTGACATACTGCGGATTGAGGTTCTGCAGCTCGGACTTGGGCACGCCCACCACCGCCTCGATCTGGTCGAAATGGAGGTTGCGGCGGATCATGAAGGTGTCGGTCTGCACCGGCATGCCCGTCTGCTGCGGCGCGATGCCGTATTCGCGATAATAGGTCATCGCGTACATCGCGCCCACGAAAGCGGGCACATAGCCGCGCGTCTCACGCGGGAGGTATTCGTAGATGCTCCAGAAGTCGCGGCGGCCGTCCGCGCGGCGGATGGCCTTGGAGACGTTGCCGGCGCCGCAGTTGTAGGAGCTGATGGCCAGGGCCCAGTCGCCGAAGGTGCGGTAGGCGTCGCGCAGATAGCGCGCGGCGGCCTCGACGGCCTTCTCGACGTCCAGGCGCTCATCCACGAAGGAATTGATCTCCAGGCCGTAGCCCACGCCCGTCTGGTACATGAACTGCCAGATGCCGCGCGCGCCGGCGCGGGAAGTCGCGACCGGGTTGAGCATCGACTCGATGATGGCCATGTACTTGAGCTCCTGCGGGAGGCCGTAGCGGAGCAGGATGTCCTCGAAGATCGGGAAATAATAGCTGCTCAGGCCGAGCACGCGGCCCATCTTGGAGGGCATGCGCTCGGAATAGAGGATGATGTAGTTCTTGACGACATCGTTGTAGGGCAGCGTGATGAAGGAATTCATCGCCGACAGGCGGCGCATCATCTCGGCGTCGGAGACGTTGGACGAGAAGCGCACGGAGTCCATGTTGTATTCGTTGACGGCGTCGAAGTCGGTCGCCAGCGTATTCTTGTACCAGAGCTGCAGCAGGCTGTCCTGCTCCTCGGGCGTGTATTCGAAACTCCCCTGCTGCTCCTCCCGCTCGAGCACGGCGATCTCCCGCTCGTCCAGGTAGACACGCCCGCGGAGGCTGTCCACCAGCAGCTGCAGCGAATCCAGTTCGCTGCGGAGCACTTCGTTCTCCTGCCGGATCTGCCTGGTGCCCGGGCGCTTGAAGAGGTCGTTGAGCACCTCGCGGAACGGCTTCTTCTCTTTGGTCTGCCGGCCCTGCTCCAGGACGATGGATTCGGTCTCGCGCTCCGTCTGGGCGGAAAGCGGCAGGCAAAGGATGGACAACAGGACGATCAGGATATGGGATTTTCTCATTTTCAAAAGGTTATGCCCATCCGGAACCCGAAGGCCGCCGGCTGGGAGACGGGGTTGATGGATGCAAATTGGTTTTCCGGCAGGATGAAGGCCGGGGCCACCTTGAGGGCGATGTCGTCGTCCACCTCGAAATTGTGCATATACGAGAAGACGTTGGCGTCGATGATCTGCAGGAGGTAGACGGCGGCGATGCCCAGGGCATAGTAGTCCCGGTAGCGCCGGTAGGCGTCGCGGTAGTAGAGGGCCTGGTCGGCCGAGATCGGACCGTCGTAGGTCTCCCGGTCGGAGGCGGCGATGTAGATGTCGCGGAAACGCTCGAAATTGGCCTTGTTGGACGCATAGCCGTTGATGGTGAAGGCCATGAGGCCCAGATAGAGCGGAAGCTTCCAGTATTCGCGGTTATAGATCTGCCCGAGGCCCGGGACCAGGATCGAATAGAGCGTGGCCTTGCCGGGATGGGGATAGACGCTGGGCTTGAAGTTGATCACGCCGTCCATCAGCGTGGCCCAGTAGGCGACGCCGGCGCCGATGAAACAGTATTTGGCGGCTTCCTTGTTGCCTTTGGCATTGAGGACGAGTCCGGCGCCCAGGCTGCCGCCGATGGCCGAATAGACGATCGGGAGCTTCCAGGCCTGGCGGTTGTAGATCTGCGAGCCGCCGATGAAGACGACGGAGCCGGCGGTCATCGTGCCGATGCGGATCTCGTTCTTGTGGGCGAGGCCGCCGAAGTATTCCTTGAAGGAGAACAGGACGTCCGTGGAATCGGCGTCCGATGCCGGGTCGTCGTTGTATTGCTGGTTGAAGGCCTGCTCCTTGAAGATCTGGGCGGAAGCGTCCATGCAGGAAACGGCGGCCAAAAGGACCGCCATCGCCAACACGCCGAACAGCCTCCTCCCCTTCATCAGAACTGTTTCTCTTCGAGCGCTTTGACAAATTTCTGGACTTCCTCGTCGGACTGGAAGTGGATGGTCATCACGCCCTTGCCGGAGGGGCTGCGCTTCAGCGAGATGTCGTTGGAGAAATATTTGCCGACATGCTCCAGGATGCGGTAGTAGTCCTGCGGGAGCTGCTGCGTGGCGCGGGCGTTGCGGACCTTGGCCTTGGCGGCGTCCGGATCGACCTGCAGCTTGCGCACGAGGCTCTCCAGCTCGCGGACGGACAGGCCGTCGCGGATGACCAGGTCGCAGAGCTGCTCCTGGACCTCGGGCGCCTCGACGCCGAGGATGGCCTTGGCGTGGCCGGCGCTCAGCAGGCCGACCTTGATGTCGTGCTGCACCTTGGCGGGCAGCTTGAGCAGGCGGAGGGTGTTGGCCACGGTGGCGCGCTTCTTGCCGACGCGCTCGGCGAGATTGTCCTGCGTGAGCTGGCATTCGTCGATCAGGCGGCGGTAGCTGAGGGCGAGCTCGATGGGGTCGAGATCCTCGCGCTGGACGTTCTCCACGATGGCCATCTCCAGCATGCCCTGGTCGTTGGCGTCGCGGATGTAGGCCGGGATCGTGGTCATGCCGGCGAGGCGGCAGGCCTTGTAGCGGCGCTCGCCGCTGATGATCTGGTAGCGGCGGTCCGTGATGCGGCGTACGGTGATGGGCTGGATGAGCCCCAGCGAACGGATGGAGGCGGCCAGCTCTTCGAGGGCCACCTGGTCGAAAGACATGCGCGGCTGGAAGGGGTTCGGCTCGATCATGTCGACGGGAATGCGCAGGATGTCCGCCGTGTTTTCCTGGCGGGGACGGGTCCCTACGATTTCTTTGTTGACATAGCCGACCGGCTTGCGGAGCTGGTCGGCGTCGGGCACTTCGCCGAGCAGGGCGCTCAGGCCCTTGCCGAGTCCTCTGGGTTCTTTGCTCATACAGTTTCTCCATTATGCTCCAGGACCTCTCTCGCGAGATTGAGGTAGTTGGTGGAGCCGTTGCACATGATGTCGTAAAGGATGATCGGTTTGCCGTGGGAAGGCGCCTCGCTGAGGCGGATGTTGCGCTGGATGACCGTCTTGAAGACGAGCTCGCGGAAATGGTCGCGCAGCTCGGCGAGCACCTGCGTGTGGACGCGCGTGCGGCCGTCGAACATCGTGACGACGAAACCTTCGATCGTCAGGTCGGGATTGACGCCGCCCTGCACCAGACGGATGGTCTGGAGGAGCTTGCCGAGGCCTTCGAGCGCGAAGAACTCTGGCTGGACGGGGATAATCACGGAGTCGGCCGCGGTGAGGGTGTTGACCGTGATGATGCCCAGCGAGGGCGAGCAGTCGATGATGATGAAGTCATAGTTGTCCCGGATCGGGGCCAGGGCCTTCTTGAGCAGCGACTCGCGCTCCTCGGCCTCCAGCATCTCGAATTCGGCGCCCACGAGGTTGATGTGGGACGGGATCATATGGAGGTTGGCGATCTCCGTCTGGATCAGGGCGTCCGCGATGTCGATCTGGCCGATCATCACCTCGTAGAGGGTGCGCTGCTGGTCGTTGTCCGGAGCGAAGTTGAGACCCGAGGTGGTGTTGGCCTGCGGATCCGCATCGATGATCAGCACCTTCTTCTCCAGGACGGCGAGCGAGGCAGCCAGGTTGATGGCGGTGGTCGTCTTGCCGACGCCACCTTTCTGGTTTGCTATTGCGATGACTTTACCCATATAATCCAATATTGCTAGAATTGCAAATTTAACAAAAAAATACTATTTTCGTGGTATGTCTGAAACAAAAACCGCGTGGTATTTCATCGTCAATCCCCGCGCCGGTTCCGGCAAGACGATGTCTGAGTGGGTGCCCGCCGAGCGGCTCCTTGAGTCAGAGGGCATTGCCTTCGTGACTGCGATGACTGACCACAAGAAACATGCCGTCACCCTGGCCCGCGAGGCGGCGGCCGAAGGCTACCGCCGCATCGCCGCGGTGGGTGGCGACGGCTCGCTGCACGAAGTGCTGGGCGGCATCTGCAGCTGGTGCGAGGAGACCGGCACTCCCCCCGAAGACTTCTACCTGGCCGTCATCCCGATCGGCTCCGGCAACGACTGGATCAAGTCCTGCCGCGTCCCGGACGACGTCGAGGACGCGCTGAAGCTGCTGATGGACGGCTCGTTCGGCTGGATGGACATCGTGCGCGGCACGAGCGCGGGCGGCCGGGTCGCCTACGTGGCCAACTGCGCCGGCATCGGTTTCGACTCCCACGTGTGCGAGCGGGTGAACCGCCAGAAGGAGCGCGGCATGCGCGGCAAGATGATCTATCTCAACGCGCTGCGCCACACGATCTTCCACTTCCGCCCGATCTCGGTGCTTGTCCGGGCGGACGGCGAAAACGTCTTCAGCGGCGAGATCTTCTCGCTGGCGGTCGGCAACGGCCCCTACTCCGGCGGCGGCATGCGCCAGGTGCCGAAGGCCGACAACGACGACGGCTTCCTGGACTACATGATCGTCCCGAAGGCCAAGCTGAGCAACCTTGTCAAGGAAATCCCGCGCCTCTTCTCAGGCACGACGCACGAATCGGCGCTGATCCACAGCGGCCGCTGCCAGACACTCGAAATCGCTCCGCTCAACGAAGATTCGGCGGACCTGATCGAATATGACGGCGAACTGGAGGGGCGTCTGCCCCTGATCCTGGAAGTCTCCCTCCACCGGATCCACGTACTGAAAGGAAAGGCCAAAGACTAGGCCTGCAGCGCATTCCAGAGCATATCCTTCAACTCCTGCAGCCCCTGGCCGGTGCTGGAGGAAATGAATACGTGCGGTACCTTGCGCGGCAGGTGCGGCTTGATCATCTTCTCCAGGTCGGCGTCGATGAGGTCGCACTTGGTGATGGCGAGCACGCGCTGCTTGGTGAGCAGCTCGGGATTATAGAGCTTGAGCTCGGAGAGCAGGGTCTTGTAGGCGCCTGCGATGTCTTCTTCCTCCACGCTGACCATGAAGAGCAGCACGGAATTGCGCTCGATGTGGCGCAGGAAGCGGATGCCGATGCCCTTGCCTTCGTGGGCGCCCTCGATGATGCCAGGGATGTCGGCCATCACGAAGGATTTGTCGTCGTAGTAGCGGACGATGCCCAGGTTGGGCTCCAGCGTCGTGAAGGCATAAGACGCGATCTTGGGCTTTGCGGCCGTGATTGTGGCCAGAAGGGTCGATTTGCCGGCATTGGGGAATCCGACGAGGCCGACATCGGCCAGAAGCTTCAGCTCGAGAATAAAGACCCCTTCCTCCCCTTCTTCGCCCGGCTGGGCGTAGCGGGGCGTCTGCTGGGTGGCGGACTTGAAGTTGTCGTTGCCCAGGCCGCCGCGGCCGCCGCGGCAGAGGATGCGCTCCTCGCCCGCTTCCATCATCTCGAAGAGCACCTCGCCGGTCTCGGCGTTCTTGGCGACCGTGCCGATGGGCACGTCGAGATAGATGT
>LUZH01000333.1 GCA_001602885.1 Bacteroidales bacterium Bact_16
GGTTCACGCTCTCGTTCTTGAAATAGATGTGCGCCGGGGTGCCGAGGGCCTCCTCGAGGCCATAGGCGCGCACCAGCGGGGTGCAGCGGTAGTAGGAGTACTTCTCGCGCACGTCCTCGGGGATGTCGATCCAGCGGTCGGTCTGGTTGACTTCCTGCCTGGCGCATTCCTCGGCGAAGAGGGGGAAGAGGTCTTCGGCTTTGATGGGCTGCTTGGTGCCCGGGTGGATCATCGGCTGCGGCTTGTTGACCATGTCAGCCTGGATGTTGTACCATTGGGTAGGAATCTCGGATTCCGGGAGGATGAACCTTTTCTGTTTCATTATGGCGTGTTGTTATAGATTCTTGTCGATGTAGGATGCGAGCGCTTCGACGGCGCTCTCCGGCGTCGCCCAGCTCGTGCAGAAGCGCACGCCGGCGTGCGTGTCGTCCACCTCCTGCCACAGCTCAAAGCCGAACTGCTCCGCGAGCGGCTCCAGGGCGGCTGTCGGGAGGATGGGGAAGACCTGGTTGGTGGTGTTCTGCACCAGGAAGGGGATGCCCTTGGCCGCGAAGGCCGCGCGGAGGCGGTCTGCCAGGCGGTCGGCGTGGCGGGCGAGCTTGAAATACAGCCCTTCGTTCATCAGCACCTCATACTGCAGGCCGAGCAGGCGGCCCTTGGCGAGCATGCCGCCGTGCTGCTTGATCAGGTAGCGGAAGTCCTCGGCGAGCGCGCTGCGCGTGAAGACGACGGCTTCGCCGAACAGGGCGCCCTGCTTGGTGCCGCCGACGTAGAAGATGTCGCACAGGCGGGCGAGGTCCTTGGGGAGGATGTCCGCGCCGGCGGCCTCCAGGCCGTAGCCCAGGCGTGCGCCGTCGACGAAGAGAGGAATCTCCCAGTCGCGGCAGACTTCGTGCAGCGCTTCGAGCTCCTGCTTGCTGTAGATGGTCCCGAGCTCCGTCGGGAAAGAGATATAGACCATGCCGGGCTGCACCGTGTGCTCGCGGCTGAAGTCGCGCTGGTGCGCTTCAAGCAGGGCGCGCACCTGGGCGGCGGAAATCTTGCCGTCCGTGGCGGGCAGGGCCAGGATCTTGTGGCCGCTCTGTTCTACGGCGCCGGTCTCGTGGACGTTGATGTGTCCGCTGTCGGCGCACACGACGCCCTGGTGCGGGCGGAGCTGCGAGGCGATGACGGTGGCGTTGGTCTGCGTGCCGCCGACGAGGAAATGGACCTCGGCGTCCGGGCAGGCGAAGACGTTGCGGACCATGTCCGCGGCCTTGGCGCAATGCGGGTCCTCTCCATAGCCCAGGGTCTGCTCCAGGTTGGTCTCCCGGAGCGCCTCGAGAATCTGCGGACAGCATCCTTCCAGATAGTCGCTTTCGAAATGGATCATAAAAAAGAGAAGCCTACCAACTAAGCGTAAACATTCTGCAAGGTAAGAAAAAAAAGGATTGAATATACCCCCGGAATGATTATTTTTGCGACAAGTGCGGTGGGAAATGAAAAGAACCGCGATTCGCATCGCGGTTCTTTCTCAATTCTAACCAAAATTATTAACCAATGAAATTCAACTCGCATCTACATATTGCAAGGTTCGTGCCAGAATGATCAAAACTAATGCTGCCAGATTGCTTGATGCCGCCGGCATCCCCTATGAACTGATCCCTTACGACTTTACGGAAGAGGATCTGAGCGCGCAGCACGTGGCCGCGGAGCTGGGTGAGGACATCGACCAGGTCTTCAAGACCCTGGTGCTGCGCGGCGACCGCACGGGATTCTTCGTGTGCGTGATCCCCGGCGACTTCGAGGTGGACCTCAAGGTGGCCGCGCGCATCTCCGGCAACAAGAGCTGCGAGATGCTCCACGTCAAGGAGCTGCTCCCCACCACGGGCTACATCCGCGGCGGTTGCAGCCCCATCGGGATGAAGAAGGCGTTCCCGACCTACATACACGAGTCCGCGCTGCTCTACGACTATATCTACATCAGTGCAGGGCAGCGCGGGCTCCAGTTCAAGATCGCTCCGCAGGCCCTGATCGATTTCGTGGGCGCGGAGCTCTATCCCATTTAGCTACAGCGGCTTGTATGTGAAGTCCAGCAGCTCGGCGCCCGCGCCGAGCAGGTAGGCCGGACGCAGGGCGAAGAAGCCCTTGTAGACGTTGTGGTGCATCTGCGAGACGTCCTGGTCCTCCATCACGGGCTCCCAGACGCCGACGGCCGTCTGCTCCCAGACGCTCACGACGTTGCGCTCGTTGCGGATGCGCACGGCGAAGGTCGGGTCGCTGCCGGTCAGGCCGATGCCGGCTTCTTCGTTGTAGAAGAGGAACAGGCCGGCCTGGCTGCCCTCCGGGATGGAGAAGCGGGCCGTGATCTCGTAGGAGGCGTCCACGGCCGTGGTCGTCCAGAGGGTGCCGCCGGCGTAGCCCGGCTGCCATCTGGCCCAGAGGAGCGGGTTGGCGTAGTCGTGAAGGGAGGCGTAGTCGCCCTGCAGGCCGCCCTTCTGCCATTTGGCGCCGTCCTTCTCGGCCAGCACGGGCCAGCCGTCTTCCGTCCACTCCACGCTCTCGATGAGGGTGCTGCGGCCCAGGGTATGGAAGCCGTTGCGGTAGGCGTGGTAGACGATGTACCAGTTGCCGGCGGCGTCGTCGACGAGGGTGCCGTGGCCCTTGGACCACCAGGCCTCGTCGGCGTGGGGGCTGTTCTCCCACGGGCCGAGCGCGCTCTTGCTGCGGGCCACCACGACCATGTGGCTGGTGGCGGGGCCGGCGGTGCCGCCCTCCGCGCTCACGAGGTAGTACCAGTCGCCGCGCCTGAAGAGCTTGGGCGACTCGAGCCACATCCCTTCGGTCTCCCATTCGGCCGGGAAGGCCCAGCCGTCATAGACCTTCTGCCGCGGGCCGGCCGCGGAAAGGCCGTCAGGCGCCAGGGGCGTGACCCAGCCGTCGTTGGTGTAGAGGTAGCGGCGCCCGTCCTCCGCCACGACGTGGCCCGGGTCGATGCCGGCCACGTCGAGCCTGACGGGGGCGCTCCAGGGCCCTTCGGGCCGGTCGGCCACCACCACGTAGTTCTCGCCGCGGCTGGTCGGGTAGTAGATGTAGAACTTGCCGTCCACCTTGCAGATCTCGGGGGCGAAGATGGAATAGTCGCCGTCTTCGACGGCCCGCGCCACCGGCTCCCAGTGCAGCAGGTCGGTGGAGTGCCAGACGAGCAGGGCGGGGAAGTAGGTGAACGACGAATGCGTCATATAGAAGTCGTTGCCGTCGCGCAGGATGGTCGGATCGGGGTAGTCGCCCGGGAAGATGCAGGTCTTGAGGGGCTTGACTTTGGGCGTGCAGGCGGCGGCGAGCAGGGCGGCCGCAAGCAGCAGGTGGAAGGCTTTTCGTCTCATTATGTGTCAGTTTTCTTTGTAAAAATACGGAAAAAAACGCTGAAATGAGTATATTGGGGCGAACACTAAAACACATTCGCCATGAAAAAGACTTTTTGGGATCGGATCAGCGACATCACGCACATCCACAGACGCGCGGCTTTCGTGGACCTTCCGGAGCGGACCGGCACGAAGGAGACCGCCTTCCAGACCCTTGTCAGGGACCGTTATTCCTGCCGCAGCTTCAAGGACACGCCGCTCACCGAAGAGCAGGTCCGCCAGATCCTGGAGGCGGCCCGCGTGGCGCCTACTGCCGCTAACAGGCAGCCGGTGCATGTCTGGGTGGTCAAGAGCCCCGAAGGGCTCGAGAAGCTGAAGGGCGCCACGGACTACATCTACGGCGCGCCCGCCGTTTTCATGGTCGGCGCGAAGCCCGACGCCGCCTGGGTGCGCAAATACGACGGCAAGAACGGCGCCGACGTGGACGCCGCCATCGTCGGCACGCACATCATGCTGGCCGCCTCGGACCTGGGCCTCGGCAACGTCTGGGTGGGTTCTTTCGACCCCGCGCGGATCAAGGCCGACTTCCCGGAGACCGCTGGCTACGAGGTCGTCTGCCTCTTCCCGGTGGGCGTGCCCGCCGCCGGTCCCGCTTCCGGCCACGCGCAGCGCCAGCCGCTCGACGCTTTTGCCTCCGAAATCTGATTTTTTGCTTTTTAGCGGAGAGATTGTTATATTCGCAGACTAATACGCTGAAAATGAAAAAGTCCATCCTCCTTTCCCTGGCGGCGCTCCTGCTCCTTGCAGCGTGCGCTCCCAAGCAGTCCGAGAATGCACCGGAAACCACGTACCCCATGATCGAACAGACCACGCCCAACCCGGAGAACGCTGCCGAGGCGCAGCAGTTCCTCAAGAAATGCGGCACCTATTATCTCGCCACCGTGGCGGGTGACCAGCCGCGCGTCCGCCCCTTCGGCACCGCCGAGATTTTCGAGGGCAAGCTCTACATCCAGACCGGCAAGGTCAAGGACGTCTACAAGCAGCTGGTCGCCAACCCCAAGGCTGAGATCTGCGGCTTCACGGGCACGGAATGGATCCGCATCCAGTGCGAACTGATTCCGGACGAGCGTATCGAGGCCAAGCAGGACATGCTGGACAAGAACCCCGCCCTGCGCGCGATGTACAAGGCCGACGACGACAACACCATCGTCCTGTACCTGCGCAACGCCACTGCCACCATCTCTTCCTTCAGCGCCCCTTCGCGGAGCTTCCAGTTCTAGGGAGGCCCGCGTGGACTTTGCGGCCATAGATTTCGAGACGGCGAACGAATGCCCGAGCAGCGTCTGCAGCGTGGGCGTCGTCATTGTCCGTGACGGACGGATCGTGGACACGTTCTACAGCCTGATCCACCCGGAGCCGGACTACTACAAATGGTTCTGCCGCCAGGTCCATGGCCTGGGCCCGGAAGACACGGACGGAGCGCCCGTTTTCCCCTATGTCTGGGAGAAGGTGGCGCCGCTGATCGAGGGCCTGCCCCTCGTGGCGCACAACGCCCGCTTCGACGAAGGCTGCCTGCGGGCGGCCTTCCGGGTATATCAGATGGACTATCCCGATTATATGTTCTACGACACGCTGGCGTGCTCGCGGCGGATCTTCGGATGCCGCCTGCCCAACCATCAGCTGCAGACCGTGGCCGCCGCGTGCGGCTTCGATCTGACGCAGCACCACCACGCCCTGGCGGACGCCGAGGCGTGTGCGCACATCGCGTTGAAACTGCTTTGACAACGAATCCCATATGTACGATTTAGCCATCATCGGCGCCGGCCCCGGCGGATACGTAGCCGCGGAGCGCGCCGGCGCGGCCGGCCTCAAGGTCGTCCTCTTCGAGCAGAACGCCCTCGGCGGCGTCTGCCTCAACGAAGGTTGCATCCCCACCAAGACCCTGCTCTACAGCGCCAAGGTCTATGATTATGCGCAGCACGCCGACCGCTACGG
>LUZH01000334.1 GCA_001602885.1 Bacteroidales bacterium Bact_16
GGCCGCCGCCGCATCCCACTCGAGCCGCTCGAGGGCTTTCCGCCGGATGTCGGCGGTGCAGTATTCCCTTTTCGCGCACTGCGCGGAGAGGGCGTCGAAGACTTTTTTCTCCCGTTCGTCCATGGCGTCTAGAAGTCGAAGCCGAAGGCGAGGTAGGCGCCCCAGCCCTGCGTGTTGGACCAGTGGAGGTTGAACTTGACCGGGCCGGCGATGGTGTCGTAGGCCGCCTCGGCGCCCAGCGCCCAGGTGTCGGGGAGCGGGTTCTTGACCAGCCCGATCAGGGAATTGTCATGGATCAGGAATCCGGCCATCGCACTGGCGTAGAGGTTGTTGAGGATCTTCCAGCGGAATTGCCCCACCAGGTCGATGAGGTAGTCGCCCGCGGCGACGATGTTGTTGAGGCCGAAGAACGGCAGCTGGTCCTCGGCGTACCGGCCGGGCAGCATGCCGCCGACGTAGTTGGTGTGCGAGACGCCGTCGATCACCTCCTCACCGAAGTGGGAGATCGTGCGCAGCCGGACGTCCGGCAGGAACGTCAGGTCCTTGCCCATCGGGACGGCGGCGCGCAGGTCGAGGCACCCGGTCAGGATCGGGGTGAAGTCGGCCGCGCCGCCGGGGCGCAGGAAGTCGTAGTCCGCGCGCCAGGCCAGCGAGAATCCCCGGGTGGGGAAGCTGAAGTCGTCCAGCGTATAGAGATTTCCTTTCAGGTACGTTCCGAAATAGTCCGCGCAGAGGGGAATGCCCTGCTCCTGCAGCTGGCGCGCAAAGATGGTGTTCGGCGAGATGTTGTAGCCGCGGTTGATGATGCCGGCGCGGATGTCCAGCTTGCTCCAGTCGAGGCCGGAGATGTAGAACTCCTCATGGTGCGCGGTATACGCCACGTCGTAGCGGAGCCGGTCCTCGGTGCTGCCGAGGTGTCCGCGGTAACGGGCCACCGAGGCGGACACGTTGAGGGTCGGCAGGTCCGCCAGGTCGAGGGCGTAGTGCGCGGTGAACTTGACGTTTTGCGCAACGCGCAGGCGCAGGTCGACCTTGGAACCCGACAGGCGCCGGGTGCCCAGGCCCACGCCGACGAGCACCGCGGCGCCCTCGTCGGTGTCGGCGCGCAGGCCCAGCGAGAAGTCGTGGACCGGCGCGGGATTGCAGTGGAAGACGAGGCGGTACGGCTCACCGACCCCGTAGAGGGAATAGGTGACCGTCTCGAACGCGCCGGTCGCCTGGAGGCGGTTCATCGCTTCGTCGATGGTCTTCTTGTCGAGCGGCTGGCTGAGGTCGATGGCGGTTATGCGGGCCAGACGCGTGGCTTCGCGCACGCCCACGCCGTTGTATTCGACGGCCGACAGGCGCACCGGGGTCTTGGAGATGTCGACCGCCCGTGCCTGGGAGCTGCTCCGGGCGCCGCGGGTCCGCTCGCGGATCGCGAGCAGCCCGGTCCGCTGCGCCTCCGCCGCCCGATATCCTCTCGCGAGCATCGTGTCGACGGCTTCGGTGTTGAAGCTCAGCATGTTGTATTCGTGCAGGTCGGGCTTGATGAACACGTCGCTCTGGCCGACATTCTTGGCAAAGGAGTCCTTGCCGAGCATCGTGATGAACTGCCCCAGGATGTCGCCGATGTTGTTGATGTCGGCGTAGTCCGGCGAGGCGTCGGAGAGCTCGATGCCGATCAGGTAGTCGGCCCCGACCGCCTTGGCGATGTCGGTCGGGAAATTGTTGCGCACGCCGCCGTCCACGAGCACCATCCCGTTGGTGCGGACCGGGTTGAAGAGGCCCGGGATGGACATGGTCGAACGCATGGCCGTGGTGATATGTCCGCTGCCCCAGTACTTGGCGCGGGCGCTGACGATGTCGCCCGCCACGCACATATAAGG
>LUZH01000335.1 GCA_001602885.1 Bacteroidales bacterium Bact_16
GGCCAGTTCGAGCGCACGCTCATCGTCGCCGACGAGGGCGCGCAGCTCAGCTACATGGAGGGCTGCACCGCCCCGATGCGCGACGAGAACCAGCTGCACGCCGCCGTGGTGGAGATCATCGTGGAGAAAGACGCGGACGTCAAATACAGCACCGTGCAGAACTGGTATCCCGGCGACGCACAGGGCCGCGGAGGCATCCTGAACCTCGTGACCAAGCGCGGTATCTGCAAGGGAAGCGGCTCACATCTGTCCTGGACCCAGGTGGAGACGGGCTCCGCCGTCACCTGGAAGTACCCGAGCACCATCCTGAAGGGAGACTACTCCTCTTCGGAGTTCTACAGCGTGGCGATGACCAACAACTGGCAGCAGGCCGACACCGGCACCAAGATGATCCATCTGGGCCGCGGCACGCGCAGCCGGGTGGTCTCCAAGGGCATCTCCGCCGGCCACAGCGAAAACAGCTACCGCGGCCTCGTGCAGATGGGCCCGGCGGCCGAGGGGGCGCGCAACTACTCGCAGTGCGACTCCCTGCTGATCGGCAGCACCTGCGGTGCGCACACGTTCCCTGTCATCAAGAGCCAGAATCCCCGCGCGGTCGTGGAACACGAAGCCACGACCTCCAAGATCAGCGAGGACCAGCTCTTCTACTGCACCCAGCGCGGCATCGCCCCCGAAGACGCCGTGGCGCTCATCGTGGGCGGCTACGCCCGCGAGGTCCTGTCCCGGCTTCCGATGGAGTTCGCCGTGGAGGCGCAGAAGCTTCTGTCCGTATCACTTGAAGGTTCTGTCGGATGACCTGGATCGAGATCATATCGGCCGTCCTCGGCCTGACCTGCGTTTTCCTGGCGGGCCGCAACTCGAAATACAATTTCTGGGTCGGCTACGTCTACAACATTTTCCTGTTCATCCTCTTCTGGCGGCAGCACCTCTACAGCTCGATGCTGCTCCAGCCCGTGTCCTTCGGCATCAACGCCTTCGGCCACTGGCGCTGGACGCATCCCCGGGTGGGGGAGCGGAGCGTGTCCGACGAGAAGCGCCTCAAGGTCTGCAAGGTCCGCCGGGACCAGTGGCCCGGGCTGATCATGGCGATCTGTGTGTTCGGTGCCGTCTGGGCGATGTGCCTGGACTGGCTGCCCGCCCGCTGGCCGGCCGTCTTCCAGGTGGATCCTTCCCCCTGGCTCGATTCCTATCTGCTGATGTTCACCCTCCTGGCGCAGTTCCTCAGCGCCCAGAAATGCTGGGAATGCTGGATCGTCTGGATGGTGGTCAACATCGCCAACATTGTCCTCTACATCAGTTCGGGACTGTATCTGATGCCGATCGTCAGCTTCCTGTACCTGGCCAACGGCGTCTGGTCCCTCATTTCTTGGAAAAAACTCTTCAACAAAAATGAATAAAGACGTTTTACTGGATATTCGCAATCTCCACGCCTCCGTGGACGGCAAGGAGATCCTCAAGGGGGTGGACCTCACCATCCGCCGCGGCGAAGTGCACGCGGTGATGGGGCCCAACGGCGCCGGCAAGAGCACCCTGGGCAGCGTCCTGGCCGGACGCCCGACCTTCGAGGTGACGGAAGGAAGCGTCCTGTACGACGGGCGCGACCTCCTCGCGCTCGCGCCCGAGGAGCGCTCCTGGGCCGGACTTTTCCTGAGTTTCCAGTACCCCGTGGAGATCCCCGGTGTGAGCATCACCAACTTCATGAAGGCCGCCGTGGCCGCGCGCCGCAAGGCCAACGGCCTGCCTGAGCTCACGCCCGCCGAATATATCAAGCTCCTCAAGGAGAAGATGAACCTCGTCAAGATGAAGGGCGAGTTCGCCCGCCGCGAAGTCAACGTAGGCTTCTCCGGCGGCGAGAAGAAGCGTTGTGAGATCTTCCAGATGGCGATGCTCGAGCCCACGCTCAGCATCCTCGACGAGACGGATTCCGGCCTCGACGTGGACGCCCTGCGGATCGTGGCCGACGGCGTCAACCAGCTCCGCACGCCGGACACGTCCGCCATCGTGATCACCCACTACCAGCGCCTGCTGGAGTATATCGTTCCGGATGTCGTCCACGTGCTCAAGGACGGCCGCATCGTCCGCACGGGCGGCCGCGAGCTGGTGGACCTGATCGAACAGAAAGGCTACGAAGGCATCGATGGATAACAAAGTGTATGTCATCGGGCGCGACAGCGTGCCGCAGTATCTCCGGCTGGAAGCCGGGGAAGAGTTGTCGATGACCCTGGTCGTCCCGCCCGCCACCGACACGCGGCTGGTGCTGGAAGTCGACCTGACCGGCCCCGGCGCTTCGCTCGACCTGGCCGGGCTCTATCTGTGTCCCGACGCCGAGAAGGTCGACATCCGCGTGCTCGTACGCCACGACGTCCCCGGCTGCGTGTCCCGCCAGCTCTTCAAGGGCATCGTGGGCGGGACGGCGCGCGCTTCCTTCGACGGCCTGATCTATGTGGCGCAGGATGCCCAGAAGACGGAAGCCTATCAGGAAAACCACACGCTCCTGCTTTCCGACACGGCACGGGTGGAGTCCCGTCCGCAGCTGGAGATCTATGCCGACGACGTCAAATGTTCGCACGGAGCCACGACCGGCTATCTCAACCCGGACGAATTGTTCTACCTGCGTTCGCGCGGCATCCCCGAGGCGGAGGCCCGTCAGTTCCAGATGGTCGCCTTCCTCGCCCCGGTGCTCCGCCGGCTGCCCGAACCGCTAACCGAAGAGATCTATGGTCGTCTATCCTAACGTCAAGATCAACCTGGGCCTGAGCGTGCTGCGCCGTCGCCCCGACGGCTACCACGACATCGAGACCCTGTTCATCCCGTATTTCGGGATGACGGATGTCCTGGAGATCGTCCCGTCCGACAAGCTCCGTTTCGTGCCGTCGGACAACGTCACCTGGCAGGACGACCTCACCCTGCGGGCCTATTCGCTGCTCAAGTCCGACTTCGACCTGCCGCCGGTGGAGATCCGCCTGGAGAAGCGCACCGCCGTGGGCGCCGGCCTGGGCGGCGGTTCCGCCGACGCGGCCTTCACGCTGATGGCGCTGACCGAGATGTTCCAGCTCGGGCTGGAAGACTGGCAGCTGGCCGACTACGCCGCCTGCCTTGGCTCCGACTGCCCGATCTTCATCTACAACCGCCCGATGTTCGGCGAAGGCCGCGGCGACCGGCTGTCCGACTACGACCTCGACCTGTCCGGCTACGAGATCCGCGTCGAGGTGCCGGAGGGCGTGCGCGTGAGCACGAGCGAGGCCTATTCGCGCGTCATTCCGCGCGAGCGGCTCGCCCTGCCGCCGCTGCGCGAGGCGCTCCGCTATCCGGTGGAGATGTGGCCGGACGTGCTGTTCAACGATTTCGAGACCTCCGTGTTCCCGATCCATCCGGAGGTGGAGCAGCTCAAGGCGCGCTTCTATGCCGACGGCGCCGTCTACGCCTCCATGTCCGGCTCCGGCTCCGCCGTGTTCGGCCTGTTCCGCAAATAACACACGATAACCACTTTGTATATGAAGAGAATCCGGGAATACAAACGTGCGGCGCGCGCGAGCCTGCGGGGCAACTGGGCGCCCGCCGTGCTCGCTTCGCTGGTCCTTCTTTTTATCGCGGTCCTGCTCTCGGTCCCCACTGAGCTTTTCCTCTATGCGAATCTGGGACCGGCCCTGTTTTTCGGGCTGCAGGCCGGATCCCTGCTGATTTCCACTTTCCTGGCCGTTCCGTTGGGGGTCGGGTATGCCGTCGCCTGCCTGATGCTGTATGAGACGAACGACGACAGGCTCAGCGAAAACATGTTCAAGACCGCTTTCTCGCGGTATTGGCACAAAGTGGGGGGCATGTTCCTGATGTCCCTGAAGGTCTGGCTCTGGTCGTTGCTGCTGGTCATCCCCGGAATCATCATGGCGCACGCGTATGCGATGACTCCGTACATCCTCGAAGAGCATCCGGAGATCGGCGCCTGGGAGGCCAGCCGGGTCAGCCAGAAGATGATGCGGGGACACAAATTCCGCCTGTTCAGGCTGTATCTCAGCTTCATCGGCTGGGCCCTGCTCTGCGTCCCGACCCTCGGCGTGGGCTTTCTGTGGCTGGTCCCGTATATGCAAATGTCTCAAGCTGCTTTCTACAGCGATCTCAAAGCGCAGCAGGGTGACGCTGCGATAACGGAATAATTCTATGCCTCCGGCTGCAGGACATCTTTCGGAGAACAGCAGAAGACTGGCGCGCAACACCCTTCTGCTGTATTTCCGCATGCTCCTGCTGATGCTGATCGGCCTGTTCACCTCGCGTGTGGTGTTCAGGACGCTGGGCATCGACGACTACGGCGTCTACAACGCCGTGGGCGGCGTGGTGACCGTGTTCACCTTCCTCACGACTTCCGTGTCCGCGGCGATCAGCCGCTTCCTGGCCGTGGGCCTGGGCGAAGGCGACCCCGTCCGCCTGCGCCGCATCTTCTCGACGGGCGTGCTCATCCAGCTGGGCTTCGCCGCGCTGCTGGTCGTGCTCGTGGAGACGGCCGGCGTGTGGTGGCTCAACAACCGCATGGCCATTCCCGCGGAGCGGATGGACGCCGCCCGCTGGGTGCTGCAGTGCGCCATGGGCGTGCTGGTGGTCAACCTGCTGGCCGTCCCCTACAACGCCGCCATCATCGCGCACGAGCGGATGTCGGCCTTCGCCGTGATCAGCATCGGCGAGGCGGTGCTCAAGCTGACCGTGGCGCTGCTCCTGTATTTCTCGTCCTACGACAAGCTGGTCACCTACGCCGTGCTGATGCTCGGCGTGGCCGTGCTCGTGCGCGCCGCCTACGGCTTCTACTGCCACCGGCATTTCGCCGAGTCGCGCGGCCGGCTGGTCTGGGACGGCGCGCTGGTGCGCGAGATGACCGCCTTCGCCGGCTGGAGCTTCTTCGGCTCGAGCGCCTATGTCTTCAACACGCAGGGCGCCAACCAGGTCGTCAACGTCTTCTTCGGCGTCACGCTCAATGCCGCCCGGGGCCTTGTCCTGCAGGTCGAGAACATCATCAAGCAGTTCGTGACCAATTTCCTGACCGCGCTCAACCCGCAGATCACCAAGAGCTGGGCGGCGGGCGAGAAGGACTATTGCTTCGAGCTGGTGCGCAAGGGCGTCAAGTATTCCTGGCTCGTCATCCTGTTCTTCGCCGCGCCCATCCTGGGGGCGGGCGAGCAGCTGCTGCACCTCTGGCTGGGCCCCGACAAGGCCCTCCCGCCCCATACCGTCACTTTCCTGTACCTGACGCTGGCCTGCCTGCTGGTGGATCTGGGCAGCAATCCGCTGCTCACGCTCGTGCAGGCCACGGGACGCGTCCGGCGCTATTATCTGCTCACCGGCCTGACTTCCTACCTGGGCCTGCCGCTCGTCTGGCTGGCCTTCAAGCTGGGTGCCGGCCCGGAATGGGCTTATCTGGTCTTCGCCGTCGTCTATCTGGTCGTGGCCGTGGAGCGCGTCGCGCTGGCCCACAAGCTCACCGGATTCCCGATTCGGCCGTTCGTGACGCTGGTCCTTTTCCTGGTCGGGGTGAGCTGCGCCGTGCTGGAGGTCCCCATCATCCTGTGGGCCTTCCCGTCCCGGTCGCTGGGCCTGCGCCTGTTCGGCATCCTGTTCGGGTGGCTGGTGATGGCCTTGTTCATCTGGGCCTACCTGATGACGCCCGGGGAACGGGCGTACGTGTTCCGCAAGATCGGGAAGTGGCTGCCGGACGGCGGCTTCCTGCGGACGAAATACAGGCTCGTTTTCGGCCGGCCCCTGTCGGTGAGCGGGGCTTTCACCTTCACCGAGAAGATCCAGTGGCAGAAGCTGCATGACCGCAATCCGCTCTACCACACGCTGGTGGACAAAGCGGCCGTGAAGCCCTACGTGGCGGAGCGCATCGGCGCGGAGCACGTCGTGCCGACGCTCGGCGTGTGGGAGCGCCCGGAGCAGATCGACTGGGAGGCGCTGCCGGCGCAGTTCGTGCTGAAATGCACACACGACAGCGGCAGCACCATCATCTGCACCGACAAGGCTTCGTTCGACCGGCAGGCCGCCTGCGACAAGCTCGCGGCGGCCCTGGCCTGCGACTACTGGAAGCGGGACCGCGAATGGGCCTACAAGGACGTCCCGCGCCGCATCATCGCGGAAGAATACCTGGGCGCCGGCCTCGCCGACTACAAGATCTTCTGCTTCGGCGGCAAGCCGGGCTTCCTCTTCGTCGCGACGGACCGCGACAATCCGGACGAGGAGACCAAATTCGATTTCTTCGACACTTCCTGGCAGCACCTGGACATCCGCAACGGGCATCCCAACGCGGCGACGCCGCCCGCGAAGCCCGCGCATTTCGAGCAGATGCTCGCCCTGGCGGAGGCCCTCGCGGGCAAGTTCCCGCAAGTGCGCATCGACTTCTACGAGACGCCGGACGGGCGCGTGCTCTTCGGCGAGTATACCTTCTACCACTGGAGCGGCTTCGTGCCGTTCGACCCCGAACTGGCGGACACCCAGCTGGGGCAATACTTCAAAATCCCGTACAAATGATGGAAAAGATTGCGATCTACACCTGCATCATCGGCGGCTACGACGAACTGCAGCAGCCCGCCGTGGTCGAAGAAGGTTTCGACTTCATCTGTTTCGTGGGGCCGGGCGAAAAGACGTCCGACCGGGTCGGCGTGTGGGAGATCCGCGAGCTCGCGGAGCTGCCCGGCGGCAACCCCAGGATGGCCTCCCGCTGGCCCAAGATGCATCCGCACCTCCTCCTGCCGGAATATGAGTGCAGCGTCTGGATCGACGGCAACATCGCCCTGCTGGACGGGACGCTCTACCGCGCGGCGCACATCAAGGCCGCCGCGGGCGTGAAGTACAGCGGCGTCACGCACCCCGACCGGGACTGCACCTATGCGGAGGCGCGCAAGTGCTTCGACATGAAATATCTGAACATCTTCGAGCTGATGTGGGTCTGGATCTATTTGCGGGCGAAAGGCCTCCCGCGCCACGCCGGCCTCAACGAGAACAACATCATCTTCCGCCGCCACAACGACCCGGACATCGTGGCCCTGGACGAGATGTGGTGGAACCGCCTGCCGCGCCTGGGCCGCCGCGACCAGCTGTCGCTGATGTGGTGCCTGCGCCGCTGCGGCATCCCGCGCGACTACCTCCTGCCGCCCGGCCAGAACACGCGCAACCACCCCGGTTTCCGCTACCTGCGGCACAAATAATTTTTGCGTAAGGTATTGTGTATTCCGTAGTTTTGCTCTATCTTTGCCGTCCATTCCTCGGGTAGGAATGATTTTAGGTTTAATTTTAAAACAACAGATTCACAATGGCTGTTAAGATTCGTTTACAGCGCCACGGTAAGAAGAATTTCGCATTCTTCCACATTGTTGTGGCTGATTCGCGCTCCCCGCGCGATGGTCGTTTCATCGAGCAACTCGGCTCCTACAACCCCAACACCAACCCTGCCACGATCATCCTCAACTCTGAGCGTGCTCTCGCATGGCTGAAGGTGGGTGCCGAACCGACCCTCACCGCCCGCCGCATCCTCTCCTACGAGGGTGTGATGCTGCGCCACCACCTCGACGGCGGTGTCGCCAAGGGCGCGCTGACCCAGGAGGCTGCCGACAAGAAGTGGAACGACTGGAAGGCCCAGCGGGACGCCAAGGTCGAGGCCAAGAAGACCGGCATCAAGAATGCCGCCATCGAGGCCAAGAAGGCTGCCAAGGCTGAGGAGACCAAGGTCAACGAGGCCCGCGCCGAGGCTATCGCCAAGAAGGCCGCCGAGGCCGCTGCCCAGAAGGCTGCTGAGGCCGCTGAGGCCGCCGCTGCCGAAGAGGCCGCCGAGGCTCCGGTCGAGGAAGCTGCTGCAGAGGCTCCTGCCGAGGCATAATGCTCCAGATCGCCAAGATCCTTAAATCCAACGGCACCGATGGAGGCCTCCTGA
>LUZH01000336.1 GCA_001602885.1 Bacteroidales bacterium Bact_16
AAAGAAAACTCCGTTTTCTTGAATAAAAGGCGGAATCTGGCTACCTTTGCGGCACTCTAATTTTATAGTATGCAAACCATCAAAGAAGTACTCTACGACTGCCAGGCCAGGAAAACCGCGGTTCTGGCTACCAACTTTTATAACTACGAGACCCTCGTGTGCGTCGCCAAGGCCGCCCAGGCGGCCGGGGCGCCCGTGATGCTGCAGCTCACGCGCTCTTCCATCGACTACATGGGGCTCCACACCGCCTACAAGATGGGCCGCCAGGTGCTGGCGGACTACGGCCTGCAGGGCTATATCCACCTGGACCACGGCCCCAGCCTGGAGCTGGTGCAGCGCTGCCTGGACGAGGGTTTCGACTCCGTGATGATCGATGCTTCCGAGAAGCCGTTCGACGAGAACGTGGCCATTTCGTCCAAGGCCGTCGAGATGGCGAAGCCCTACGGGGCCAACGTGGAGGCGGAGCTCGGCTACGTGGCCAAGCTCGGCCAGGAGCAGGGCGGCGGCTTCACGACGCCGGAGCAGGCGGTCGAGTTCGTGGCCCGCACCGGCGTGGACGCGCTCGCCGTGTCCATCGGCTCCGCGCACGGCTTCTACAAGCAGCCGCCGCACCTCGACATCCCGCGCCTCGCAGCCATCCACGCCGCGACGCCGGTCGCACTGGTGCTGCACGGCAGCTCCGGCATCCCGCATGACCAAGTGCGCGAGGCCATCGCCAACGGCATCGTGAAGGTGAACCTGGCCACCGAGATCAAGGACAACTTCATGCGCGCCCTCAAGCAGGTGCTCTCCGAGAGCGATGAGATCGACCTGCGCAAGGTGTTCCCGAAGGCCATGCTCCCCGTCGTGGAGCTCCTCAAGGAGAAATACGCCGTCACCGGCGCCACCGTCAAGCTCGCCTAGATTTCAGGAAATAATCGAAAGAATGGACCGCCGCAGGTTTTCTGCGGCGGTTTTTGGTTGGATGGCCTCCGCCGTCGGGAGGCCGGCCGGCGAGGCCTGGACGAGCCGGGCGAAGCCGGCGGCGGCCAGGGCGTCGCGGTCGGCGATGCGGCCGGACAGCAGGACGACGGGGACGGCGCCGGCGTGGCGCAGGACGCCATAAGGGACCTTGCCCTGGAGGGTCTGGCTGTCGGACCGGCCTTCGCCGGTGACGACCAGGTCCGCGCCGGCGAGGCGGTCGGCGAAGCCGACGGCCGCCAGCACGCGGTCGATGCCGGGCACGCGGACGGCGTCGAAGCAGGCCAGGAAGGCGGCGCCGAGGCCGCCGGCAGCGCCGGCGCCGGGCAGGCGGCGCACGTCGCGCCCGGTCAGGGCGCACAGGGCGTCGGCCTGCGCCTCAAGGCGCCGCTCCAAGACGGCGACCGCCGCGGGCGAAGCGCCCTTCTGGGGCGCGAACACCCGCGCTGCGCCCGTCGGGCCGACCAGCGGGTTGTCCACGTCGCTCAGCATTTCTATCTTGCAGTCTTTCAACGCTTTGCGCAAGCCATGCACCTCCAGCATCCCGCTGCCGCCGTCGCAGGTGGCGGTGCCGCCCAGGCCCACCAGGAAGTGCGTGGCGCCGGCGGCGCGGGCGGCGAGCAGCAGCTCGCCCACGCCGCGGGTGGTGGCCCGCAGCGGGTCGCGCTCCTCCGGCCGGAGGAGCTGCAGCCCGCAGGCCTCGGCCACCTCCACGACGGCCGTCCCGCCCGCGAGCCCGAAACGGGCGCGCACGGGCCGGCCGAGCGGGTCGGACACCAGCGCCGTCCTGATTTCGCCGCGCAGCGCGGCCACGAGCACGTCAAGCGTCCCTTCCCCGCCATCGGCGAGGGGCAGCTCCACGACCTCCCAGTCGGGATGCCGCTCCCGGACGGCCGCACCCAGCTCGGCCGCCACCTCCCGCGCCGGGAGGCAGCCTTTGAAGGAATCGGGTGCGATCAGGATCTTCATGGCGGACTGCTTCTAGGGCAAAGATACGGATTCAAAGGCAATTTTTGTATCTTAGCGCTCTGTTAAAAGCATATTTGGATGCATCGAAAGAGTTTAAACAAGAATAAGAAACCTAAACGTATGATAATGACGATCGTAATCGTGGCGGTGGTCCTCATCGCCCTCCGGTTTATCCTGTTCCCGCCGGTCAAGGAACTTCCCACCACCGGGCAATACAGTTTTACTTCAGAGGATTACTGGGTGACGCTCGACCAGGCGGACCCCTATTCCAAGGACGGAAGCAAGCGACAGCTTCAGATACGGAAATGGTACCCGACCGGCTGCTCCGAGCAGAAGCCGGTCGTCGTGGCGTCCCACGGATCCTGCGGGACCATCGGCAACAACCTGAACCTTTACCGCGAGCTGGCCAGCCACGGCTACACGGTCCTGGCAGTGGCCCATCCCGGCCAGGTGGCAAGCGTCAAATACGAAAACGGCAAGAAGAGCGGTCCCAGCAAGGAGTTTCTCAAGGAAATGTCTACCCTCAATCCGGACGGAGATCAGGTGAAGGTCTATGAAGTCTACCACAAGTGGATGGAAATCAGGACCGGCGACCTGAACGCCGTCCTGGACGACTACATTGCGAAGAACGGGGCCACCCGGTTTATTGCGGAAGGCCATTCCCTCGGCGGTTCCGCGGCCTACGCCATGGCCCGGATCCGGAAGGACGTCATCGGCGTCATTGCACTGGAATCCCCCGCCATGTACGACATCAAGGGCGTCGAGGACGGAGCGTTAGTTTTTGACGGAAGCGACTATGCCGTCCCGGTATTGAGTGTCTATTCCGATGCCGCCTATCCGTATCTGAGGAAATGGGCGCAGTATAAGAACAACATAATGTTTATGGACAGCGGCAATCCGCTTTACACGAACATCCATTACGAAAACATCGGGCACTTTGGCCTGTGCGACCTGTCCCTGGCTTCGCCTGTCCTGACGGCGATCCTGGACAGAGGGTTCCAGAAGGCAAAAGCCGCCGACATACTCACAAAGCTGAACGAAGACTGCCTCGCCTGGATTCAGAACCTGGACGGCGGGGCGCAAGGAGGTATTTAGATGGGAGGAATTAGAAAGAAGATTACTAGGATAGTTCTATGCATATTAGGCGTTATCGTTTTGGCTCTTGCGATAGATTTTATTGTGGTCAGGAAAGAAGCACTGGACAGATTTGCCGGGTATGAGGCTAAAGCAAAAAGTATAAACAGTTCCTTTGGTAAAATCAGCTATATCGACGAGGGCGAAGGAGAGCCATTTCTTGTCGCTCATGGAATTACCGGAGGGTATGACCAGGGCTTTGACGTATTAAGCGGACGTACAGATGATAACAGGGTTATTGCGCCATCGAGATTCGGATATCCCGGAACGGATATGCCGGAGAACGCTACAGTGGATATGCAGGCGGAAGCATATGTTGAATTACTTGATACGCTTGGTATTGAGAGAACCTTTATTGTGGCAACCAGCGCAGGAGGGGCAGTCGCTCAGAGATTCGCGTTGATGTATCCTGATAGATGTAAAGGTCTGGTACTATACTGCTCGGGGTATCCTGCATTGGAGAAACCAACTGAACCTGTTTCAGGAATGACGGGACCTCCGGAAGCAGCATGTAACGACTTTGTCATGTGGTTAATCAGCCCTCTGTTCAAACCGATTATGGGAATGGAAAGCAGTGTGATAAAGCAGATTATGCCCATGAAAGATCGTAAGGCAGGCATCGTGTTTGATGGAGATGTGGTGAATAAGGATCACACCAATAACTATGAGAATTATGATTTAAGAAATATTAAAGTACCTGTTCTCATTATCCATTCTGAAGATGATAAACTTGCAAATCCGGAGAAAGCGAAGTACTGGAGTAAAGAGATTCCGGGTTGTACATCCGTTTTCTTTTCCGGTGGAGGACATCTGATGACGGGTAACAGCGAAGATATTAATCTTACACTTGATGAGTTTGTGGAGAAGAATAGCAGATCTTTTTGATGACGAGCAACGGGGAAAATACAGAAACGGATGATTTTTAATGATTAAGATACTATTTGTCTGCCACGGGAACATCTGCCGCAGCCCGATGGCGGAGTATATCCTGAAGGCGCTGCTGCGCGCCCACGGCCTCGAGGACCGCTATTATGTCGAATCGGCCGCCGTCTCCACCGAGGAGATCGGCAATCCCATCTATCCGCCCGCACGGCGCTGCCTCAACCAGCACGGCATTCCGTTCGACGTCCGGCAGGCCCGGCAGATCACCCGCGCCGACTACGACCGCTTCGACCGCATCATCTGCATGGACGCCTCCAACCTGCGGATGCTCCGCTACATCATCCCGGACGACCCGCAGGGAAAAGTGCACCTGATGATGTCTTATACCGGGCGCAGCCGCGACGTCGCAGACCCCTGGTACACAGGCGATTTCGAGACGACTTTCCAGGATATCCTGACCGCCTGCGAAGCGATGCTCGCCGGCGTGCCGCGCTGATTTTTCGAAAACTTTCCGTATCTTTGTTCTTCGCATGAAGAAAGACATTTACCTCGCCGGCGGCTGCTTTTGGGGCGCCGAGCATTATCTCAAACGCATCCGCGGTGTCGTGAGCACCGAGACAGGCTATGCCAACGGCAACATAGCCTATCCGACATATCGTGAAGTCTATACCGACACGACCGGCTATGCCGAGGCCGTCCACGTGGTCTATGACCCCGACGTGCTCGGCCTGGAGCGGCTCATCCAGATCTACTTCACCGCCATCGACCCGACCAGCCTCAACAAGCAGGGCGAGGACGAAGGCACGCGCTACCGCACCGGCATCTACTACACCGATCCCGAAGACCTGCCCGCCATCCGCAAGATCTACGACCGCGTCGCAGGCGAGATCAAGGCCCCGCTGGCCGTGGAAGTCAAGCCGCTCAAGAATTTCTACCGGGCGGAGGACTACCACCAGGACTATCTCGACAAGAATCCGCAGGGCTACTGCCATATTTCCCCGGCCCTGATGGAGTTCGCCCGCACGGCCAACGACCCGGACAACGACACCGACTAGCCTCTGTCCCCGGCGATGACGGCAGCCCCGACATACATCCAGGTGCTCCTGCCGGTCAAGCTCCGGTGGATTCCCACTTATCGCGCCGATATGCCGCTGCAGGCAGGTCGGCGCGTCTGCGTGGAACTGGGCCGCAAGCGCTACGACGGCGTCGTCTGGCGCGCGCTGGAGCGGCCCGACCTGCCGCCGGAGCGGATCCAGCCCATCGTCGCCGTCCAGGACGAGCTTCCGCGCGTGACCGCGGAAGAGCTCCGTTTCTGGGAATTCCTCTCTGACTATTACCTCTGTACGCTCGGCGAAGTGTACAAGGCGGCCTACCCGCTGCTCAAGCTGCGCAGCGAGCAGACGGCCGCCGACATCCTCGCGCGCCTGCAGCAGCGGCTCGCCCGCAAGGAAGAGCAGCTGGCGGGCAGGCACGGCGAGCGGGTGATGCAGCGGCTGAGCGCGGAGCGCGATGCGCTGCAGGCGCAGCTCGCCGCGTGCCGGGCGCAGTCCGGCTCCGCCGACAAGCCCGGCCGCCCCGCCCCCGGCAGGCCGCTGGTCCTGACGGCCGCCGACCGGCGCGAGGCCTACATTCCCGCTTTGCGGGAGGCCCTCGCCGCCGGGCGCCAGGCCCTGGTCCTTACCCCCGAAATCGCTTTCTGCGACCGGCTGGAGGCGCTTCTGGCGCCGGAATTCGGCCAGCAACTGCTGGTCTTCCATTCCGGCAAGACGCCGGTCCGCCGCCGCGCCGCCGCCGAGACACTGCGCTCCGGCGCCCCGGCCATTGTCCTGGGCACGCGTTCCGCGCTGTTCCTCCCCTACCGCGACCTCGGGCTCGTCGTCGTGGACGAGGAGCAGGACGCGGCCTACAAGCAGACCGACCCCGCGCCGCGCTACCACGGCCGCGACGCCGCCGTCGCCCTGGCGGGCATCCACGGCGCCCGCGTCCTGCTCGGCGCCGCCGTCCCCTCGCTGGAGACCCTCCTGAACGTCCGCCTGGGCAAATACGACCTGGCCGACGGGCCTGCCGCCGCGCCGCGGGCCGAGGTCATCGACCTCGCCGCCGAGCGGCGCAAGAA
>LUZH01000337.1 GCA_001602885.1 Bacteroidales bacterium Bact_16
TTCCAGAACAAGGTCTATGAGATCGGCGAAAGCACCGCCAACCGCCACGGCAAGGTCTACGTCAGCGGTCACGTCCGCGACGTCTCCAGCGGCGAGCCGCTCGTGGGCGTGTCGGTCTACGACGAGAAGTCCGGCGCCTATTCGGTCACCGACGCCGCCGGCTTCTACCGGGTTCCCCTCCCCGTCGGCGACAACACCCTCAACCTGAGCGGCTACTCCCTCGAGGACATGCACCTCTCGCTCAAGGTCTGGGACGACGGCGTGCTCGACGTCGTGATGAAGGAGAAGGTCCTGGCGCTGAAGAGCGCCACCGTCTCCGCCGACGCCGTCTCGCACCACCGCGACGCCAAGATGGGCATCGAACGCGTCCGGATGGAGGTGATCAACAAGATCCCCAGCGCTTTCGGCGAAAGCGACATCATCAAGGCCGTCCTCACCCTGCCGGGCGTGAAGTCCGTGGGCGAGGCCTCCAGCGGCTTCAACGTCCGCGGCGGCTCCACCGACCAGAACCTCATCTTGTTCAACGACGGCACGATCTACAACCCCACGCACCTGTTCGGCATCTTCTCCGCGTTCAACCCCGACGTCGTCAGCGACGTGGAGCTCTACAAGAGCAGCATCCCCGCCGAATACGGCGGCCGCATCTCCTCCGTGCTCGACGTCCACACGCGCGAGGGCAACGCCAACAAGGTCACCGGTTCGCTCGGCCTCGGCCTGCTGACCAGCCGCCTCCACCTCGAAGGGCCGCTGCGCCGCGGCAAGTCCACCTTCATTCTGGGCGCGCGCACGACCTATTCCAACTGGCTGCTCAACCTCCTTCCCAAGGACAGCGAATATGCCGGCGGCAAGGCCAACTTCAGCGACATCAACGCGTCGGTTACCCGCAAGATCAACGACGACAACTCCATCCAGGCCTTCGTCTACTGGTCCCAGGACGGGTTCGACTTCTCGCGCGACCCGTCGTTCCGCTATGCCAACCTCAACGGTTCGCTCAAGTGGCGCAGCCGCCTCAACAGCCGCCTCAACCTGACGGCCACCGCAGGCTACGACCGCTACGGAGCCCGGCTGGACAACAGCCTGGGCCAGAACCAGCAGTCCGGCTACCGCATCAGGACGCGAATCGAGCAGTATTTCGCAAAACTGAACTTCCGTTACTCCCTGCGCGACCGGCACAACCTCTCGTTCGGCGTCAACGCCGTCCTGTATAACCTGCGGCCCGGCATGCAGTCTCCGCTCTACAGCGGCAATTCGCTTGTCAAGACCTGGGACCTGCCTGCGCAGAACGCCCTGGAGCCCGTCCTCTTCGTCAGCGACAGCTGGACCGTCGACCAGAAACTCACCCTCGAAGGCGGCCTCCGCCTCGGCGGCCTGCTGGCCCTCAAGCGGCCCCGGTTCTACTTCACGCCCGAGGTGCGCCTGTCGGCGAAATACTCCTTCCGCGACGACCTGTCGGTCAAGGCCGGATTCAACACGATGAGCCAGCACATCCACCTCATCTCCAACACTTCCTCCGTCTCGCCGATCGACACCTGGCAGCTGTCCACCGACCGCGTCCGGCCGCAGACCGGCTGGCAGGCCGCGGCCGGCCTCTACTGGACCAGCCCCGACGGGACGGTCGACCTGACCATGGAAGGCTACTACAAGCGCACCCGCCACCAACTCGACTACAAGTCCGGCGCCGTCACGATGATGAACCCGGACCTCCCCGACGAGCTTGTGGAGACCTTCGGCCGCTGGGTGTCCTATTCCTATTCGCGCACGCAGCTGCGCGAGATGCAGGACCGCGGCGTCGAGACCATCAACGGAGGAGCCTGGTACAACGCCCCTTACGACAAGCCGCACGAGGTCAAGATGACGGGCAACTACAAGTTCACGCACCGCTATTCGCTGTCCGTCAACCTCGACTATGCCACCGGCCGGCCGATCACCCTCCCCGTCGGCGCATTCAAGTATGACGGGCAATGGCGGCTCGCCTACTCCTTGCGCAACACCTACCGCGTCCCGGACTACTTCCGGCTGGACCTGGCCCTCAACATCGACCCCGGCCACTATCTCCGGCAGTTCTCGCACATGTCCTGGACCATCGGCGTCTACAACGTGACAGCCCGCAAGAACGCCTATTCGGTGTTCTTCGACGGCAACAAAAGCTACCTCCTGTCCGTCTTCGCCTACCCGATCCCCTACATCAACCTCAACCTGAAATTCTAATGAAGACAAACATATTTACCCGCATCGCGGCGCTCGGCGCCCTGCTGCTCTCCGCAGCCGCCTGCGTCTTTCCTTACGAGGTCGACCTCGAGCAGAACGGAGACGCACCGCTCGTCGTCGAAGGGGACATCCACATCGGTGGGACGACCCGCATCCTGCTGAGCCGGCTCAGCCCCATCGATGCCGTTTCCCCGGGCTCGCTGAGCTACGGTTCCTATTACGATTCCTACGCCGCATCGGGTCCCTATATCACCCCGTTCGGCTGGGCGCAGGGGACCATCGTCGGCGAAGACGGCACCAGCGTGGGCAGCTGGCTCGACAGATACAACGACAGGGTCGAGCTGGTGTTCGACACCAGCGGACTCCGGAAGGACCAGCGCTACCGGCTCCATCTCGAGGTCAGCGACGCCGAAGGCGCAGAGGCCAGCATTTACGAGACAGACTGGATCACCGTCAATGCGGCGCCGGTCATCGACGCGCTGACATTCGACAAGAACGACGACTACAAGGAACTGTGGATCCGGATGAGCATGCACTGCAACGGTTCGCACTACTTCCGCTGGCGCTATATCGAAGAGTGGGAATACCACGCCGACATCCAGACAAGCCTGTCATACGACCCCTGGACGCAGGAGGTCGGCTATCTCAGTGGGACAAACCTGTATTACTGCTGGAGCCGGGCGGAATCCTCCCGGATCCACACCTTCTCCACGGCGGCCCAGACCGACGACCGGTTCGAAGACCTGTCCTTCCATACCGTCCCGCTGAACGCGAGCCGGCTCCAGGTGATGTACCGGGTCACCATCACGCTCACCGCAATGAGCAAAGACGCCTATGACTACTGGGAGAACATCCGCAAGAACACCGAAGGGCAGGGTTCGATCCTCGCACCCATGCCCAGCCAGATGGCCGGCAACCTGCACTGCCTGACCAATCCGTCCGCCCAGGTGATCGGCTTTGTGGACGCCTGCTCGGAAACGACCGGCTCCGTGGTCTATGACAACGCCCAGTTCCAGTATTACGAGCCCGAAGCCCGGCATCAGATCGAGTTGCAATATGCTTCGAACGATCCGGATACGAACCAGACGATGTACAACATGGGATACCTTCCCGTCTCCTCCGAATACGGCATGTCCGGCACCATCGAAAGATTCGCATGGGCTCCGGCTTCCTGCGTCGACTGCCGCCTCAAAGGCGGAAACAAGACAGTGCCCGAAAACTGGCCCAGCGGGCATAATTGATCCGAATGATGAAAAAGACGATTATCTTCCTTTCCTGCCTGTTCCTCTCCCTGCTTCCGATGCAGGGCGCGGAGCAGCCGCGCGAACGCGTATATATTTCCACCGACAAAGAAGTCTATGTGGCCGGCGACGCCGTGTGGCTGTCGGCCTGGTGCCTGGACGCCGGCAACGGCCGGCTGTCGGATTTCAGCAAGATCGCCTATGTGGAGCTCCATTCCCCGACCGGGATGGTCCAGACGGCCAAGGTCGCCCTGGAGGGCGGGCGCGGTGCGGGCCGGCTGACGCTGCCCACCACCCTGCCCACCGGCAACTACCGCCTGTTCGCCTACACGCGGCTGGGCGCCTCCGAAGAAGGTTTCGACCCGCTCACCGGCGCCCGGACCCTGTCCGTGTTCAACACCTTCAGCACCGAGCGGACAGCCGGGGTGAAGGTCGTCAAGGAGGCACCGCAGGCGGCCGCCGCCCCGGCGGGCGGAACGCTGGAGATCCGCACGGAGCCCACGCGCCACAAGCAGGTCTCGACGGTCACCCTGGTCAACAACGGCACGCAGCCGGTCGACTTCTGCCTGAGCGTCCGGCACGACGACGGCATTCCCGCGCCTGCGGGCGCGCACCTCGCCGACTTCGTCAGCGCGGTCCGGGCGCTGCCCGCCGCCCGCGGCTTCGACGCCAGCGTGATTCCCGAATACGAAGGCGAAATCATCCGCTGCCGGGTGACGGGCACGGACGAAGACGGGCTGGAAGCCCTCGAGGGCAAGCACATCTTCCTCTCTTCGCCGGGATCCGGCGAGAATCTTTATACCGAGACGCTGACGGACGGCGCATCGACCATCTTCACGTCCAACATCTACGGCGACCGCGAGCTCTTCCTGGAGATCGAGGACCTCGACAGACGGATCAACTGCCACCTGGAGCTGGAAAGCCCCTTCCTGGACCTGCCGGCCGGGGAGATCCCGTCGCTGCAGCTCTATTCTGGCTGGGCCTCCGCGCTGGAACTGCGCGGCCTGGGCATGCAGCTGGGCAAGACCTTCGACTCGGAGCGGCTCTATGACGACCTGGGCGTGAACGCCCACCAGATCTTCAACGAGCGCGAACGCGTACGCTACATCCTGGACGACTACACCCGTTTCCCGCTGATGGAGGAGCTCTTCATCGAGTTCATCAGCGAGATCCGCGTCCGGCGCGTGAACGGCAGCCGGGAGCTGCAGGTCCGGACGCCGGACAACAACGACGGCTACTACTACCCCACCGGCAGCGCCCTGGTCCTGCTGGACGGCATCCCCGTGCTCAACCACGAGCGGCTGCTCGCCTACGACCCGCTGCTCGTGCAGTACGTCGACATCTATGAAGGGTCGTATTTCTTCGGCACGCGGAGCTACGCCGGCGTGGTGAACTTCGTCACCTACAAGGGCACGCTCCCCTCGATGAAGTTCGCGGACAACGTCCGCATCGTCGACTTCCAGGGCTGCTCCCTGCCGCTCGCCTTCGGCCTCGACAGCCTTGTCCCGGGCAACGGCTACCCGAACTACCGGCAGACCATCTGCTGGCTGCCGGCGATGACCCTGGCGCCGGGCGAGAGCCTCACCTTCAAATGCAAAACGCCCGCATACGGCGGACGTTTCGACATTGTGGCTGAAGGCCTGGACGCGCAGGGCACTGCCGTCTCGGGCCGCGCTACGCTGGACGTTCGATGAGCGGCAGGCCGCGGCTCTTGAGCAGCGCGTTGTAGCGGTCGAGCACTTCCTCGACGCAGTCTTCCCAGGACCGGACGATGGTCTTGGAAGCCTGCACGCCCACGCGGTGCACCCGCTCCGGGTCGTGGATAAGCTCGCGCAGCAGCTGCGCCATCTTGTCCGGATCGTTCTCCACGAGGAAGCCGTTCTCGCCGTCCTTGAGGATGGTGGAGGCCGTGGCACCCTCGGCCATCACGGACGGGGTGTGCAGGGCCGCCGCCTCGCGCACGACGAGCGGGGCGTTGTCGTAGAGCGACGGGAAAAGGAACAGGTCCGACGCGGCATAATAATCGGTAATCTTCGCACGGTCCGTGATGGAACCCACGAAGGTCACCTTATTGTCCAGCCCCCGTTCGCTGACCAGCTGCTTCATCTCCTCGGCGGCGTAGCCGACGCCGACGAAATACATCCGGAACGGGACATCCGGGATGCGGGCCAGGGCTTCGATGACCAGGCGGGGATTCTTCTCCCAGATATGCTGGCCCACGAAGAGCAGCACGAATTCTTCGGGCCGGATCCCCAGGCGCTGACGCGCCTCCACGAAAAACTTCTCGGGATAGTCCGCCACGAGGTCGGAGCCGTTGTCCATCACCTCAACGTGGCCCTTGAAGCCGTATTCGCGGATCACGTCCACGACGGATTCCTGCGGCACCCAGACCAGGTCCGCGCGCTCATAGAAATCGACGATGGCGTCGATCCAGATGTCCACGGCCAGCTTGGGCAGGATCCGGGAGAAGTCGTCGCGGTATTTGGAGTGGAACGTGGCCACCATCGGGACCTTCTGGAGGCGGGAGATGCGGTAGGCCGCCGCGCCGGAGGCGAAGGGGCTGTGCGCATGCACGATCTTGAAGCGGGTCGTGGCCACCTTGGCCAGGTAGGTCGGGTCGATCTCGGCGATGCCGGTCACATAGGGGTGGCGCTTGGGCACCGGGAACGAGAAATAGTCAAAAACCTTGTAGTCGAGCTGGCTGTAGTCCGCGCTCGGGACGTTGGGCGTGATGACGCACACCCCGCCCACCTTCTTCTGCATCCAGTGCGCATAGTTCTCCATGCACACGGACACGCCGTCCATCACGGGCGGAAAAACGTCGCAGAACAGGCCGACATTGGCCTGTTCTGGAGAAAAAATGGTCGGTCTTTCCATATGAATCATTCAACTGCCTCGGCGGCGGGCTCCGCAGGGGCCTCCTCCACGGCTTCCACCTCCGCCTTGGCCTTGCGCTCGATTCCCATCCACTTCAGGTTGTCGGTGAAATAGCAGACGACGAAGGCCACGGCCAGCAGGGCGATCAGCCAGAGCAGGCATTTGCGCCACCAGGGCGTCCGCTGGGCATACGGGTCTTCGAGCTTCAGCTTCGGATACCTGGCCACGCTGGTGAGCTTCTTGCCGAACAGGATGTTGACCAGGGCCTTGGAGTTGATGGCCCAGCCGTTGGCGTT
>LUZH01000338.1 GCA_001602885.1 Bacteroidales bacterium Bact_16
ACCACCAGCCAGGCCTCGCCGCCGCCGAAGCGGACGAAGGCGAAATGCCGGTCGGGGTCGTAGCCCGGCGTATTTTCGTTGCAATAGGTGAGGTCCCAGGTGCCGCCTTCGGCGAAAGCCGGACGCTGCGCCAGGGCGAACAGGGCGCGGTAGCGCGCCAGGACGGCCGCCTCGGCCTCCGGCAGCGGGGCGCCGCCGTGCAGCGCGCCGTAGAGCAGGCGCAGCTCGGGCGGGTCGCTCCAGTTGAAGATGGAGGTGCGGCCGTCGGCGCCGTCGATGCCGTCTTCGCCCACTTCCTGGCCGAAATAGAGCATATAGGGCGCCGTGTTGAGCAGCAGCGAGCAGGCGAGCGGGGCGAAGCCGCGCCGGGCGTCGCCCAGGAACTGCGGTGAGGCGAGCCGCTGCTCGTCGTGGTTTTCCAGGAAATTCAGCATCCGGGGCTGCATGTCGCCCAGCCACTGCCAGTTCCAGGTGATGCCGCGGGCCGTGGCGCCGCTGCAGCAGACGGCCCGCAGGGTGTCGTAGAGCCCGGACTTGTCGTAGAGCAGGTCGAAGCCCACGTCTTCGAGGTAGCGGCGGTAGTTGTCCTTGCCGTAGACCTCCGCCACGAAGAGCAGGTTCGGAAAATCGGCCTTTACGGCCGAAATCAGGGCCTTCAAGGCTTCGGCGGGGACCAACTCCACCATGTCGCACCGGAAGCCGTCTACGCCGCGGGAGGCCCAAAAACGGAGGATTTCGAGCATCTCCGAGCGCGTGGCCTCCGCGGACCAGTCATTCTTGCGCGTGTCCGTCCAGTCGCCGTCGCACCAGTCGTGGCGGACGATGGCACCCCGGTAGTCGGGCGCGACGTGGTTGGGGATGTAGTCGATCAGGACCTTGAAGCCGGCGGCGTGGGTGCGCGCCACGAGCGCGTCGAACTCTTCCATCCGGCGCTCAGGGTCGTCCGCGAGGTAGGGGTTGACGTCCCGCCAGTCCGTGACGGCATACGGCGAGCCGGGATCGCCCTTGACGAAGTCCTTGCCCGTCGCGTGGCGCGGTACGCCGGTGTACCAGACATAGTCTACGCCCAGCGTACGCAAATGACGCAGGGACGCCTCGTCCCAGTCGGAGAAGCGTCCCTTGCCCCAGAGGCGGGGCAACGTCTGGTAAATGATCTTTTTCAAAGGCGGTGTCCTAGATGGCCAGCGCGAGCATCAGGGCGCAGACCAGTCCGAGGATCGCGTAGAACTCCGGAAGGACGGCGTAGATGAGGGTGTTGGTCTGGACGTCGTGGCCCTGGCTGATGCCCACGATACCGTTGGCGCAGATCTGACCCTGGCGGATGGCCGAGAAGAGGCAGACCAGACCGACGGAGAGGCCCACGCCGAAGAGGATCGGGCCGTTGGCCGCGAAGTCGAACTTGTAGACGAGCAGCCACATGAAGAATCCCACGAAGCCGTAGATGCCTTGCGTGGCCGGGAGGGCGGTGAGGATCAGGTAGCTGCTGGACTTTTCGGGCGCTTTCTTGAGCGCACCTTCCGCTGCGTTGCCCGCAATGGTGGTGCCGAAGGCGCTTCCGATACCGGCGAGGCCGAGCATGAGGCCGAGGCCGAGGTAACCAAGAATTTCGTTCATACTATGAGATGATTTTAATTGTTATTGCTTGAAAGGGGTTTGTATGCACGGCCTTTGCCGTTGTAGCCGGAATTCTTGAAGAACTCCAGGAAGTTGAGTCGGAGCGGGTGCACGAAGGCGCCGAGGCTGCACATCGCCAGGTTGAGGGCGTGGCCGATCACGAAGATGACCGCGAAGGCGATCCATCCGAAGCCGAAGGAGCCGTCCCCGAGGGGCATCGCGGCGATGTCGTTGAAGGCCTTGCCGAGCATGCCGCCGGCCAGGCCGAGGGCATAGAGGCGCAGGTAGCTGAGGACGTCGCCGAGCAGGCCTGTGACGGTGTTGTAGGTCTCCCAGAGGCCGAAACCGATGTTCTTGAGCGGGTTGCGGTGGATGTCGTTGAACAGGAAGATGCCCAGGGCCGAGACGATGCCCAGCACGATGAAGATCACCTTGACGACGCCGGCAGGCAGCAGGCTCAGCATGGCCAGTGCGCCGAGGGCCACGCCGCCGACGATCAGCAGCGTCCATCCCCAAATGCCCAGCGAACCGAGGAAACCTTTGTTGCGGGTGGCGTAGACGGTCTTGACGACCATCGCCAGGCATAGGTGCACGATACCGATGGCCAGCGAGAGCACCATCTGGGCCTCGAACCCGGCGATCGTACCCGTGATCATCACGGCCTTGAGCCAGGAGGGGATCCACGCCAGCTGGGAGATGTCGAAGCCGAAGAACGTGTGCATCACGATGCCGACCACGAAGGTGGCGGCGCCGAGCACCGTGACCAGCGGGGCGATGCCCTTCATCCCCTCCGACTTGCGGAGCAGGAGGCCGATGATCGCGAGCATCAGGCCGTAGCCGGCGTCTCCCATGCACATCGCGAAGAAGAGCAGGAAGAAGATGGAGATGTACGGGGTCGGGTCGAATTCGTTGTAGTCGGGCCGTCCGTACATGTCCGTCAGGACTTCGAACATCTTGACGAACTTGTTGTTTTTGAGCTTGATAGGAGGGTTGTCCTCAAGCGTTGCTTCACTCTTTATGTAGTAGACGGCCGCGTGGTCGAGGTACTCGGTCACGGCGGCGTCGCATTCCGTGGGCGCGAAGCCCACGAGGGTGTCGATGGTGTCCTCGGCGGCAGGCACGGCGGCCGTGGCGGCGAGGTAGCGGTCGAGTTCGCTCTCGAGGACGCGGATCTCCCGCTTCATCTGCGGGATGTCGGCCTTGCGGGCCTCGAGGATCTTGCGGTGCGCCTCGATCTTGTCTTCCTGCTCCTGCAGGAGGGCCTTCAGCTCACCGACCGTCTGGCGGGGGACGGCGGTCTCCTTGAGCGGGAAGCCGGCGTTGTCGCCCACGACGACGAAGCGGGTGTCTTCTTTCTCGTCCCGGTCCACGACCTGGATGGCATACTGCTCCTCCCAGGCCGGATCGTATTTCTTGGTCGCGACGCGGTAGAAGTGCAGGCCGAACACGGCGAGCCGCTCGCGGTCGTAGTCGCCCCACGGCTCCGCGTCCTTGATGTCGCGCAGGAGCGTGTCGCGCACGGCCAGCAGGCTCTCCAGCGTGTCGTCCATGCCTTTCTCCGTGCAGGCGACGTCCTCGCGGAGCGTCTTGATGCTTTCCAGCAGCGTCTGCGAACGGGTGTCGACAGGCTTGGACGAACGGGTGATGTCCATCACGCCCAGGCCCTGGAGCTCGGACAGGAACTGCTCCTTGTCCCCGTGCAGGAGGATGAAGGAGTATTGGGTCATCTTGGTGATCATAGGCTTGCCTCCTCTTCTTCTGCGTGACGGGTCTTGACGATCTTGGACGAGGCCTTGGAGAGGTTCTCCTCGTCTTCCATATAGCGCTTGATCTTGCGGATGGCTTCCTTGTAGCCGGGGATCTGGACTTTCTCGTAGAGGTTCACCTTCTGGGTGGTCTTCTTGCGGTTGAATTCCAGGATCTGGCGGCGCTCCTCGAAGATCTCGGATTCGATCCCGAGGCGCGAAAGCTCCTTGAGGATCTCCACGCCGTCGGCGTACCAGGCGGGCTTGACGAAGGCGTTGAAGGGCTGGATCTCGAAATGGATCCCGTCCAAGCGCGGGGTCTTGACGCCCGCGATCTTGGTGATGCCCAGGTCCACGTCCGCGATCCGGATCAGTCCGGGGTCGAATTCGTTCCAGAGCGCGGCCAGGTAGTCATAGCGCTGCAGGGAGGCTTCAAGTTCGTCGGCCAGGCGCTCGGACGCGGCCTTGGCCTCCAGGACGCTCGAACGCAGGGCCGACTCCTTGTTCTTGAGGGTCGGCAGGGCGTTCTGGCGCACCTTGAGCTGTTTGCCAAGATTCGTCAGCGAGGTCTTGTTGTATTGAAACTTGATGGCCACGGCGTCTATTCTTCTTTCTTCTTCCAGTATTTGTCGACAAGCGCCTGCTTGATGCCGGTCTCGGCCGGCGTGAAGTACTTGGCGAAGATCTCCCACGCGGTGTCCAGCATCTGCTCGACGGTGATGTTGACGTCGATGGAGAGCAGGCGCGTGGCGTATTCCTTGGCGTAGTCCAGGCAGCGCAGGTCGTAGTCGGACAGGTCGAAACCGTTCTCGAGCTTGGTCTTGGCGTTCTGGGCGTCGGCGTAGAGGCGCACGCCCGCGTTCATGACCTGGGAGTGGTCCTCGCGGGTCTTCTTGCCCTGCACGAGCTGCTTGAGTCGGGACAGCGAGCGGAACGGGTCCACGATCACCTTGCCGGTGTCGGGGTCCGCGCGCAGGAAGAGCTGGCCCTCGGTGATATAGCCGGTGTTGTCCGGGATGGCGTGCGT
>LUZH01000339.1 GCA_001602885.1 Bacteroidales bacterium Bact_16
CCTGGCGGTCGAAGCCGCCCAGGCCGGCCTGCCGGTGGTAGAAGATGTACCACTGGCCCTGGATCTCGCAGAGGCTGCCGTGGGTGTTGCCGCCCGGGGCGGCCGTATAGATGGGATTGCCGGCGTCGTCCACGTCGCGCCCGCGGGCGTCGATGACCGTGCCGCCGTAGGTCCAGGGACCCAGCGGAGAATTGCTCCAGGCGTAGGCGAGGGTGTTGTTGGCCTCGCCGAGGCCGAAGTCGCCGTCGGCCGTCCAGCGGCTGTAGACGAAGATGTATTTGTCCTTGACCTTGCGGATCGAAGAGGCCTCGAAGAAGCGGAAGACGCCCTCCTGGTTGAGGTTGGAGACCATGTCCGTGACGACCTTGGCGCCCTTCTTGACGGTGCACATCGTCTTGGGGTCGAGCTCGGCGCCGAACGACTGCTGGAAGCCCCAGTAGCCGTAGACGCGGCCGTCGTCGTCGACGAAGGCCGCCGGGTCGAAGCCCAGCACGCCCGTCGTGCGGGTCGGATCCTTGGGATCCCAGTTGCACACGGTGAAGGGGCCGTCCGGCCGGTCGGCGCGGGCGATCATGCCGTTGCGCCCGGCCGCCTGGGTGTTGGGATACAGGTAGTAGGTCTTCTTGCCGTCGGGCGCGATCGTCTCCACCACGTCGGGGGCGTAGAGGATGTCGCCCTTGCCGTCGGCGTTGAGGGGCGCGCCGGTCGCGTCGAGGCGGGACTCGAAGATCACGCCGTCGAAGCGCCAGCGGTGCAGGTCGTCCACCGGCGCGGACCAGACGACCTGGTCGCGGCCGCAGTAGGTAGTCTTCTCGATATCGTGCGATCCGTAGATGTAGACGCGGAACTTGCCCGGGTTGTCCGGGTCCTCGAACACATAAGGCTCACCGTCGGGAATGTATTCCCAGAGAGGCAGGTAAGGATTCGCCGCAGACGCGCCGACACAGAGCAGGCAGGTGCCTGCGACGGCGGAAGCGAAACGGGAGAAAGTGTTGCGTTTCATAGGCTTAGTTATTTGTGGCGACCACAAATGTAATGATTTCCGGACAAATAGTGACATTTTTGCTATCTTTGCTGCGTATGAAGCCGCTCCGCCTGCTTGTCTCCGCGTTCCTTTTCTGCGCCGTCGCATTTGCGGCGGGGGCGCAAGACTCCGACGCCGGCAAGGAGGAGAATCCCCGCAAGGTGGCGGACGCCATCATCAAGGAGGCCGGCCGGCATCTGGGCAAGCCCTACGTCTACGGCGGCAACGGCCCGCAGAGTTTCGACTGCACCGGCTTCACCTGCTACGTCTTCAAGAAATTCGGCTACAACCTGTCCCGCACCTCGTCCGACCAGGCCCACGACGGTCGCGAGATCAAGGGCGGCTACGACAAGCTGCAGAAGGGCGACATCATCATCTTCGGCGGCCGGGTCAACAAGAAGACGCCGGGCCACGTCGGCATCTTCATCGCCCTGGACAGCCTCAAGCAGAGTTTCACCTTCATCCACGCCTGCAACTCGGGCGTGACCATCTCCCACATCGACGAGCCCTACTACGCCCAGCGCTTCATCGGCGTGCGCCGCATCCTCCCGGATTTCCCGCCTGAGGAGCGGGAGCGGGCGCGCAGGAGCCATTTCAGCCTGACGGAGCTGCTGAGCGGCAAGACGGGCGCGGCGCGCGATTCCGTGCTCAACGCCGTGCGGGAGCGTCCGCTCGTCCTCTTCCCCGACGGCAGCTGGGCCTTCGTGGGCGAGGACGGCAATTACGCCGAGCCGGACGGCGCCCGCGACTTCATCCTCAATGCCGACGGCACCTGGCGCAGCGAGGAGGCCACGACGGCCGAATACTACACCGTCCGCGCCGGCGACACCTTCCAGAAGATCGCCCGCAAGTTCGGCATCTCGGTGGAGTCCCTGCTCGAAATGAACGGGCTCAACAGGCGCTCCGTCCTGCGCCTGGGCGACCGTCTGCGCGTCCGCTAAACGTTTCCGAAACGATTATTCCCCGACGGCGCCGAGCGTGGCGACGGAGATGCGCGTGTCCGGCCGGTAGGCCGCACGCAGCGCCCGGTGGCAGGCCGCCAGCGTGGCGCCGGTGGTGAACACGTCGTCGACCAGCAGGATGTGCCGCGCCTCCGGCTTACCGCCGGCGCGCAGGGCGAAGGCCCCGGCGACGTTGGCGGCCTTGGCCTCGCCGTGCAGGCGCGTCTGGCTGCGGGTGCGCCGGCGGCGGCGCAGCAGCCGCTCCGCGCACGGCGCGCCCAGCGCCCGCGCCACCTCGCGCGCGATGACCGCCGCCTGGTTGTAGCCGCGGCGCCAGAAGCGCGTCCAGTGCAGCGGCACGGGGACCACGAGGTCCACGTCCGCGTAGAGCGGGGAAGCCGCCAGGCGGGCGCCCAGCAGGCGGGCGGCCCACCGGCCCGTGCCGAAGTCCCGGCGGTATTTCAGCGCCTGGGAGATCCGCTTGTAGCCGGCTTCCGCCCGATAATGATAAAGAGCCGCAGCATACGCATACGGCTCATATTCATCGACCTGTACCTTGGCGTTGAAACGGTCGGCCATCGGATTGTGGCCGAGCGTGTAGTAGCGCGTCTCCGGGAGGTCCGGGAGGCACTCCGTGCAGAGGTGGCGCTCCTGCGGGAGGAGCGGACGGCCGCACACCACGCATACCCTCGGCAGGACCAGGTCCAGCAGCGCCGAGAGTGAAGTTTTCAACGTAAGTCCGGTCAGGCGGGGATCCATCCCTAGCAGTTCATCGCACCGCAGCAGTGGATGACCTGTCCGCTCACATAGGAAGAGAGGTCGCTGGCGAGGAAGAGGGCCACCTTGGCGACGTCTTCCGGGGTGCCGCCGCGACGCAGCGGAATGGTCTTGATCCAGGCTTCGCGCACCTCTTCGGGGAGGGCGGCGGTCATGTCGGAGATGATGAAGCCGGGGGCGATGCAGTTGGCGCGGATGCCGCGCGGGCCCATCTCCTTGGCGATCGACTTGGCGAGACCGATCAGACCGGCCTTGGAAGCGGAATAGTTGCACTGGCCGGCGTTGCCGCTGACACCCACCACGGAGGACATGTTGATGATGCTGCCCCCGCGCTGGCGCGCCATGATCGGCGTGACGGCGTGGATGTAGTTGTAGGCGGACTTGAGGTTGACGTTGATGACGGCGTCCCACTGGGCCTCATCCATCCGGAGCATCAGACCGTCGCGGGTGATACCGGCGTTGTTGACCAGGACGTCGATGTGGCCGAAGTCGGCCAGGATCTGCTCCACGGTCTCGTGCGTCTGGGCGAAGTCGGCGGCGTTGGAGGCATAAGCCCGGACCTTGACGCCGAGCGCTTCCAGCTCCTTGACGGTGTCTTCGCTGATCTTGATGTCGGTGAATGCGATGTCCGCGCCTTCGGCGGCGAACTTCAGGGCAATGGCCTTGCCGATGCCCCGGGAGGCGCCCGTGATCAGGGCGACTTTACCTTGCAGTAATCCCATATTATCTAAATTTGTTCGTTTTTCATGACAGATTCTATGTCGTCCGGGGCGATGGGCAGGCGCTGCGAGCCGAGGCGGCGCGCGCCGTCTGCCGTGACCAGGACGTCGTCTTCGAGGCGGATGCCGCCGAAGTCGAAATACGTTTCAAGCTTGTCGTAATTGACGCGGCCCTTGTCCGTTCCCTCGCGCTTCCACAGCCGGATCAAGTCCGGGATGAAGTAGATGCCCGGTTCGTCGGTGATGACGTTGCCGGGGACCAGCGAGCGGGCCATGCGGAGGCTGCCCAGGCCGAGCTGCGGCGAGCGGGTCTGGCCGGCGTCGTAGCCCACCAGGTTCTCGCCCAGATCCTCCATGTCGTGCACGTCCAGGCCCATGTTGTGGCCCAGGCCGTGGGGCATGAAGAGGCCGGCGATGCCGTCGGCGACCATCCCGTCAATGTCGCCGCGGACGAGGTCCAGCTGCCGGAGGTTGTCCAGCATGTGGGCGGCCACGGCCAGGTGGACGTCGCGGTAGGCGACGCCCGGACGGATCATGCTGAATGCAAGCTCGTTGCACTCATAGACCGTCTGGTAGATATCACGCTGCTTCTGGCTGAAACGGCCGGAAGTCGGGTAGGTGCGGGTGAAGTCGGAAGCATAGTGGTCATTGGCTTCCGCGCCGGCGTCGATGACCATCAGCTTGCCCGGCTCGATGGGCATCTCGTGGCTGTGGCAGTGGAAGATCTCGCCGTGCTGCGTGAGGATGGTGGGGAAGCTCACGCCCCAGCCCTTGGCCAGGGTCACGCCCTCCATCTCGCCCACGATCTCCTGCTCGATGCGCCCCGGGCGGATGCCGCGGCGGGCGACGGTGTGCATCTCGTAGCCGAGGTTGCAGGCGGCGTCGATGCTCGCGATCTCCAGCGGGTCCTTGACCAGGCGCAGGGAGATGACGGCGCGCACCAGCGGCTCGGAAGCCTTGGGGCAGCCACCCTTGCCGGCGCTCGTGACCTCGTCGGGCGTGAGCCCGAGCAGCGAGGCGAGCTGGATGCGGTTGTAGTAGCGGGAAGCAGGGAGGAAATGGACCTGGCGGCCCTTCAGCGCGGCGCCGAGGGCGTCGTAGGACGCCGTCCGGGCCACGCCGGCGCGCTCGGCGAGCGAACGCACGGAAGGCATGGGTCCCATCCAGATGATGTCGTCGATCCCGAAGTCGTCGGCATAGACGGTCTCTTCGCCCGTCTCCAGGTCGATGGTGGCCGCGAAACGGGGCTCGTCGATGCCGAAGAAATAGATCCAGTTGCTGTCCTGCCGCCACTTGTAACAGTTGTCCTTGTATTGGGCAGGAGCATCTACATTGCCGAGAAACAGGGCGATGCCCCGCTCTCCCTGAAGTCTTTCGAGCAGCGCCTTGCGGCGCGCGACATATACCTCTTTTCCAAACATAGTGGAGACAAAGATAGTAATTTTCTGTGTATCTTCGCGGTCAGAAACAAAGGATAATACCATGCTCCAGCAAGTCGTCGATATCGTCAAGCAGGCTGCCGGCCTGATGGTGGCCGACCATTTCTCCATCATGCAGAAGGACGGTCTGGCCAACCTCGTCACCTCTTCGGACCTGGCGGTCCAGCACTTCCTGACCGACCGGCTCGCCGCGCTGCTTCCCGGCTGCGGCTTCCTCTGCGAGGAGGAGGATTTCCGCGACCTGTCGGAAGAGTCGGTCTGGATCATCGACCCGATCGACGGCACGGCCAACTATTCGCGCGGCATCGCCGACTGCTGCATTTCCGTCGCGCTGGCGCGCGGCGGGGAACTGCAGCTGGGCGTCGTCTACAGCCCGCGCCGCGGCGAGCTCTACACGGCGGAGCGGGGCAAGGGGGCCTGCTGCAACGGCCGCCCGATCCACGTGTCCGGGCGTCCGTTCGCCGACGGCCTGCTCTGCACGGCGCTGAGCCTCTACGGCAAGCAGTATGCGAAAAGCTGTTCGGACATCATCTACGACCTGTACCTGCGCTGCAACGACCTGCGCCGCTGGGGCTCCGCCGCGGTCGAGCTGTGCCTGCTGGCCTCCGGCGTGGTGGAACTGTACTTCGAGATGCGCCTGCAGCCGTGGGACTACGCTGCGTCGATGCTGATCCTGCAGGAAGCGGGCGGCTGCATCGCCAGCTGGGACGGCGCGGCGCCTTCGCTCACGCGCCCCTCACTGGTCGTCGCGGCCAACCGCGCCGATTCGCTCGAGGAGCTGCTCTGGACCGTCCACCGCTATCTGCCGGAAGGGGTCCCTTATCAGGAAAAATAAAGGTCAGACGAGGTCGGCGATGATGTCGTCGCTGACGAACCAGCGGTCCTCGGGGATGCGCAGGCGGTCGCCGGCGCGCTCCAGGCGGCCGTCGGACAGCGCCGCCGCGGCCTTCGCCGCGTCGATGCGCCCGTCCGCCACGCCCCGCGCCGTCCGCAGCCCCAGCATGATCTCCTCCTCCCGCTCCTCCTCTTCGCTCAGCTGTTCGCTTCCGGCCGGATGGCCGTCGTAAGCGTTCCAGGACCGCACGTGGTCGTGGAACGAATGGGCGGCGGGGCCGAGGCCGATGTAGGGATGACGGGACCAGTAGGCGCTGTTGTGGACGGCTTCGCGGCCCGGCAGGGCCCAGTTGGAGATCTCGTAGTGGACGTAGCCGGCGGCGCGCAGCGCGTCGCAGAGCTGGCGGTACTGCGCCGCGCACTGCTCCTGCGGCGCTTCGCTGTAGCGCCCCTTGCGCACCAGCTCCGCCAGCGCGCTCCCGCCCTCGATGCTGAGCTGGTAGGCGCTCACGTGCTCCGGTCGCCAGGCCAGCACCTCGCGCAGCGTCTCCGCGAAAACGGCCTCCGACAGCTGTGAGATGCCGAAAATCAAGTCGACGCTGATGTTCTGCACCCCGGCGTCGCGCAGGATGGCGAACGCCTGCCGGGCGCGCGCCGCGTCGTGGCGCCGGTTCATCCAGCGCAGGATGCCGTCGTCCAGCGACTGCACCCCCATGCTCACGCGGTTGACCCCGAGCGCGAGCAGTTCCCGCACATAGCCGGGCCCCTTCTCCACGATGTCCTCGGGATTCACCTCGATGGTGAATTCGGTAAACGGTTCGGGAAAGCTGCCATGTTGCTGCTCGGTCCCGGAGCGAAGCGACGCAGGGGGTTCGGGGGGAACGCCCCCCGTCATTAGCGAAGCCAGCATCCGTCGTAACAACGACGGAGGCAGCACCGATGGGGTGCCGCCTCCAATGTAAAGCGTATTCAGGTCGCGCGTGGCCGCAATCTCGTCCTGACGACGGGATGCTTCGGCGCACAGCGCCTGTGCGTAAAGTTCGAAAGACTGCGCGTCCCGGCCCCGGCAGGCGATCTCCGAATAGAAATCGCAGTACGTGCAGAAACTCCTGCAGAACGGGACGTGCAGATAGACCATCTAGCGGAGCAGGAGCTCGCCGTGGCCGAGCTGCGCCTGGGTCGTGTAGGCGTCAACCACATAGACACCCTTCTGGAAGGAGCCGACGTTGTTGACATAGATGCCCAGGTCCACTTCCTGACCCTGATAGTCCACCTCGCGGGAAGCCGTGGCCTCCAGCGTCTCGCCGCCGAAGGTGAAGGTGGTGCCGCGGCCGTCGGAGAGGAGGTTGCCGTTGGGGTCGGTCACGCGCACATAGACGCGCACCGGGCCGCGGGCGGCGAGCTCATTCTCGGCGAGGCTGAGGTTGACCAGGAAGCGGGCGACGCGGTTGGCCTTGTCCGTGATCTTGTCGTTGTGGTTGTAGGCATACATCACGAAGTTGTGGGCCTTGAGGATGGAGCCGGCGGTCACGCGGCTGGTCAGGGTCTCGACCTCCTGGCTCAGGCGGGTGTTGATCTGCTTGGTCTCCTCGGCTTCCTTGCGGGCCGTGGCTGCCTCCTGCGCGAGCTGGCGGTTCAGCGTGTTGAGGGAGTCGATCTGGTTGATGTAGCCACGCATGATGGAGCGCAGGGTGCCGAGCTCCTTCTCGTACTGACGGATCTTGGTGCGGTTCGTGGCGTCGGTCTTCTTGACGCGGTCGACGAGCTGGGCGATCTCCTCGCGGGAGGAGTCGAGCTGGGCGTTGATCGAGTCGTATTCGGACGAGAGGTTCTCGTAGTCGCTTTGCAGGGCTTCGATCTGAGCGGTCAGATCGGCTTTTTCCTGGTTCAGTTCGCCCACGAGCTTGTTCTTGGAATTCATGACGTAGAAGAGTGCGGCAGCCAGGCCGACGGCGACGACAATCATCGCGATCATCACGGCTTTCAGGCCTCCGTTGGACTTCTTTTCAGCTTGCTGTCTTTCAAGCTTCTCGATGGGATCTTCTTTTTCCATTTTGATAAGATTTTAAAAGGTCAAGACAAAAATAGCAAATTTTATGCTAATTTTGTAATTATGAAATATATAATCCGCGCACTCAAGTATTTTTGCTATCTGGCCGTCTTCCTGACGCTCGTCATCGGGGCGCTGGTCCTGACCGGTTTCGTCGAGGCCGACCTCTCCAAGATGTTCGTCAACGGCTACGATTCCCTGTGGCAGATGGCCCTCGTCCTGCTGGTCCTTTCCCTGATATATCCCCGTTTCGGATTTTCCACGCGCACGGCGCATATCTACGGCTCCACGGAGGAGCTGCAGCCCGTCGTGGGGCAGGTGATGGAGCGCATCGGCTACCGCCTCGAAGGCGCGCTGGACGGCGGCTGGACCTTCCGGCGCCGCTCGCCCGTGTCCCGGGCGCTCAAGATGTGGGAGGACCGCATCACGGTCAAGACTTCGGGCGCAGGCCTGGAGATCGAGGGGCTGACGCGCGACCTTCCGCGCATCGTGGGCGCGCTGGAAGCTACCCGTTCAGATGAGTAGCGGCGGCGCACAGCGCCTCATAGAAATCCTCTCCGAAGCTCTTCGTGAGGGGATTTTTTAGAAATTGATAGACCCGGATCCCTTCGCGCCGGCCCTTCTCGAAGGCCGGCTTGCAGATGTCCCAGTGGTGGACGTTGAGGGCGAGCCCGCCGCCGGTGAGCCTGGTGACGCGGATGGGGTAGAGCGAGCAGGAGGCGGGCTTGACCCGGCCCGCCATCTCGATGGCGCAGAGGCATTCGCCGGCCGCGCCGAAATGGCAGAAGGCGCACGGCAGGTCCTGCGTGCGCTCCCCGTCGGGGGCCATCAGCGGGGTGACGATGTCGTTGTCCCGGTCCACCTCGAAGAAGCCCTTGGCGGCCACGGCGTCCCGCCCCTGCGGGGTCATGAAGCCTTCGTAGGCGGGGTAGTCCCGCTCCAGGCCTTCTATTTCACGCTCCTCGAGCGGCGCGCCGCTGTCGCCCGCGATGCAGCAGGCGCCGCGGCAGGTCTCATAGTCGCACGCGAAGTATTCCATCACCACGTCTTCCGACACGAGTATGTCTCCGATCTGGACGATCGTTCCGAATCTGTTGTTTCCCATCAGTCAATCAAATATTCAACTTCCGCCCCGGCGGCGAGCCGGCCGAGGATCTCGCGCACGCTCGCGGCGGACACGCGCCGGGCGGCGTCTTTGTAGCCGGTGATCAGGTCCTTGCCCTCGCTGTAGCGCACCAGGACGTCTTCGATCAGCGTCTGCGGCGTCGCGAAACGCCGGTCCAGCTCCTTGAGCAGCGCCTCCCGGGTGGCGTTGAGGACGTTCTCCGGCAGGGGCAGGTCCTCGAGGTGGCCGGTCACGGCGCGCACGGCGTCCAGCAGGTCGCCGGTCGTGCCCGGGACGATGCCGGCCGGCAGGCCGTCTTCCCGGCAGGGGCGGCAGTGGATGTAGACGGTGAGCCGTTCGGCGGGGAAGAGCTCCAGCCGCTCCGAGACGTCCACCCGGGCCCCCAGGTCCGCCAGACCGGCGGCGAGCTCCCTGCGGATCATCTCGCAGGCCACGCGGAAGGACAGGTAGCTGTCCAGGCTGAAGGGCACCGCCGCGGAGCGCGCTACGTTGACGCCGACCTCGCGGCCGCCGACAAGGCCCGGGGCGGCCGCGTCGCGGCGCGTCACGGTGCCGGTGGCGAAGCGGCTCTCCACGCGCGGCCGGCTGGAGAAGCGCCGGCTGGTCCGGAAGCCGCCGAGCACGCGGCCCAGCTCCTTCTTGAGGGCGTCCTCATCGAGGTCGCCCATCAGCACGATGATGCCGTCGCCCACCTTGTCGAAGAGCGCGGAGAAGTATTGTTCGGCGCGGGCGGGCAGGTCGTCGTGGAGCTGCTCCATCCGCTTGCGCTCGGGATAGAAGAAATCCGGGCGCAGGATGCTGTCCATCAGGAAGTCGGCGTCGCGCGGGGAGAGGGCCTCGCGGTCCACGCGGAGGGCCTCGGCGGCGCGGTAGGCGGCAAAGGCCGCCGGGTCGGGCTCGCGCGCATCGGCCACCGACAGGAGCGTCTGCAGGAGGCGCGTCAGCTGGTCGGAAGGCGCGCGGCCGGTGAGGCGCAGGTCGGAGAGCGTGGCCGTCGTCTCCAGGGTGATGCCGCAGGCGTCGAGCTGCTCGCGGAATTCGTGACCGCTCAGGCCGCCGATGCGGCTTAGGCCGAGCATGTCGGCCACGAACGCGCTCTCGCCCGTCCACAGCCCCGGCACGTCGGCCACGCCGCCGCGCAGCATCAGGGCGTAGTTGAACTCATGCGGCGTGTCCATCTTCTTGAAGATGACCTTGATCCCGTTGGAGAAGGTCCACAGGCGGCCGCCGGAGAGCGGCTCGGGCGCGTCGCCGCTCAGGCGCACGCGCCTCGGCGCCGCGACCGGCGCGGGCCGGGCGGCCGGCCCCGTGGCGGTGCTGTCCGTGGCGTCCCAGCCGGCCTCGAAGGCCTGGCGGAGCGCCGCCGGTTCGGCCACGCGCGGAGCGGGCATGTCGATGCGCAGCGTGAGGTTGCGCGCGGAGTCAAGCAGCGCGCGGGCGAAGCTGTTGAACAGGGCCAGCTCGCGCCCGTCGTCCAGGCGGTGCGTGGCCAGGAAGGTGCTCTGCATTTCGCCGGAGGCGAGGTTGGCTCCATATAGATAGGACGCGACGCAGCGGTCCAGGTATTCGTCGTTGCGCAGCGGGCGTGCGCCGGCGCGCCGGCTGTCGGTGAACTGCCGCTCCCGCGCCTGCAGGAATTCGTCCAGCCCCGCGCCTTCGCGGTCGAGGGTGCCGAGCACGGAGGCGAAGCGCCGGACAGCGCTGTCCAGCTGCGCGGCCGGGACGAACGCGGTCAGCGTGTGCCGCTCGTCGTCCGGGCCCTGGGCGCTGTCGCGGTAGCGGTAGCGGAAGCCGGCCAGCGGGATGCCGGCTTCGCGGAAGCTCCGCTCCATCCGCCGGCCGAGGATGTGGCCGAGCTGGTCGGAGTACGCCTGCGTGATGAGCGGCAGCGGGGTGTTCATCACGTCCTTGCCCAGGCGCGCCGCGCTGAAGATCGCGTTGATGGCGGCCACGTCCGTGGCCCCGTTGGCGGAGACGCGCAGCGTGAGCGTGTCGCGCGGCGTCCAGTCGTAGCCGATGCCGCGGAAGCTGTATTCCAGCGGCGGCACCATCATCGACAGCAGGTCCATCCGCTCGCGGATGCGGGCCGGGTCGATGTCGCCGCAGATGATGATGGCCTGCGGCTTGCGGTAGGCCGCGGCCATGTCGAAGAGCATCAGCAGGGTGGAGTCCGCGACCCGCTCGTCGTAGGTGGGCACGTCGCGGAAGGAGAACAGGGCGGCGTCGGCCGGCAGGGAGATGTAGCCCTCGTCGCCGTAGCCGATGCCGTGGTCCGCCAGGAAGCGGTAGGGCGCGCGGCGCCCGAAATGCGGCAGCTCGCGCAGCAGCGCGCGGGCGTCCGCGCTCTCGCGCCGCCCCCGCTGCACCAGCGCGAAATCGGCGAAACCTTTCTGTCCGGGATTGGTCACCAGGAAATACTGGATGCCGTCGGGCAGGCTGCCGCGCTTGATTTCTGACGCCATGTCAAGGGACGGAAGCTCCTGTCCCTGCATCATTATACAGGATAACAGGATGCTAATCAGGCATGATATGTGCTGGTAGAACTTCCGCAAAACAATTGCAAAAGTAACAAAGAAAATGATTACATTTGCGCTCGCGACATTGAAAACTAACAAACCCATAAGCATGATGAAAAAAATTCTCGCAACAATCGCAACGCTTGTTGTGGCCCTCGGGACTGTGTCCGCACAGGACCTGGCCGCCGTTACTGAACTGTACAATTCCGGCGCTGAAGCCATTTCCGTCGACAAAGCCAGCGCGCTGAGCTCTTTCGAGCAGGCGCTCAAGCTCGCCGAGGCCCTCGGTGAGGAGGGACAGGAAATCGTGGCGAACTGCAAGAATATCATCCCCAACCTGAAGCTCTCCCTTGCCAAGGACCTGGTCAAGGAATCCAAATTCGACGAGGCCATCGCCGCCCTGCAGGACGTGCAGAAGGTCGCTGAAGCATACGAGGCTTTCTCCGTTGTGGATGAAGCCGCCGGCCTGATCCCCCAGATCAAGCTTTCCAAGGCCAACAGCCTATATAAGGCCAAGGACTTCGACGGCGCCGCCGCTGCGTTCAAGGAGATCCTCGACGCCGACCCGACCGACGGCAACGCCGCGTTCTTCATGGGCGCCGCCCTGCTGAGCGGAGGCAAGAACGACGAGGCCAAGGCCGCGTTCGAGACCGCTGCCGCCAACGGCCAGGAGGCCAAGGCCAACAAGCAGCTCGGCAACATCTACCTGAAGGAGGCTTCCGCCGCCCTCAAGGCCAAGAAGTTCGCCGACGCCGTCTCCGCCGCCGTCAAGGCCAACGAATACGCCCCCAACGCCCAGGCGCTCCAGGTCGCCGGCCAGGCTTCCCAGCTCGCCGGCAAGAACAACGACGCCATCAAGTACTTCGAGCAGTACCTGGAGGCCGCCCCGACCGCTGCCAACGCCGGTGCCATCGCCTACACTGTTGGTGCGCTCTATCAGACCGCCAAGAACAACGCCAAGGCCAAGGAGTTCTACACCAAGGCCCTGAGCGATCCCAAATACGGCGCCGAGGCCAAGAAGATGCTCGACGCGCTGAAATAATGCAACGTCTCGAGCTGCTGGCTCCCGCCAGGAACAAAGATATCGGCATCGCAGCCATCGACTGCGGTGCCGATGCCGTATATATCGCAGGTCCCGGATTCGGGGCCCGCAAGGCGGCGGGCAACAGCTTCGAGGACATCGCCGAACTCTGCACCTACGCACACCGTTTCGGGGTGCAGATCTTCGTCACCTACAACACCCTCTGGCGCGAGGGTGAGGAAGAAGAAGCCCACGCGCAGATGCTGCGCGCGCAGGAAGCGGGGGCGGACGCGTTCATCATCCGGGAGCCGCGCATCGCGGCCTGGGATGACATCACCGTCCCCCTCCACGCGTCCACGCAGTGCGCCATCCGCGACGTGGAGCGCGCCCGGTTCTTCGAGTCGCTGGGCTGCGAGCGCATCGTGCTGGAGCGCGAGCTCCCGCTGGCGACTGTCCGGGAGATCTGCGCGGCCGTGTCGTGCGACGTGGAGTTCTTCGTCCACGGCGCGCTCTGCGTCTGCTACAGCGGCGACTGCCGCCTCTCGGAATACATCGACGGGCGCAGCGCCGACCGCGGCGAATGCATCCAGGCCTGCCGGTCGCTCTACGACCTGGTGGACGGCGACGGGCGGGTGCTGCTGCGCAACAAGGCCATCCTCTCGCTGAAGGACTTCAACCTCAAGGCCCGGCTCGAAGAGCTGGCCGACGCCGGCGTGATGTCCTTCAAGATCGAGGGCCGGCTCAAGAACGCTTCCTATGTCAAGAACGTGGTGCGGGATTATTCCCTGGCGCTGGACGCGCTGGTGGCGAAGTACCCCGACCGCTACTGCCGCGCCTCCTTCGGCACGGTGACGGGCGGATTCGAGCCCGACACCGCCAAGACCTTCAACCGCGGCTACACCGAGCTTTTCCTGGACGGCAAGCGGGGCCAGTGGTCCTCGATGGACGCGCCCAAGTCGATGGGCGAGGCCGTGGGGACGGTGCAGCGCATCCGGCGCCAGCCGGGCCGGACGATGTCTTTCGACGTCCGGCCGCTGCGGCGCGACCTCGCGCTGCACAACGGCGACGGCTTCGCCATCGCCACCGCCGACGGCGTCACGGGCTTCCGCGGCGATGTCTGCGAGGGCCTGCAGGTCAGCTGCAAGGACGTCCCCGACCTGCGCGAGGGGATGACCCTCTACCGCAACATCAACACCGCTTTCGAGAAGATGCTGGAGACGCAGGTCTGCCGCCGGGAGATCCCGGCGCAGCTTTTCGTGCGCGTCCACGGCAAATATGTGCTCGAAGTCCGGGCCGTCGCGCAGGACGGGCGCGAGGTCCTCAGCCCGTTCCACATGGACGTGGAGACGGCCGAGAACCGCGAGCGCGCGGAGGCGATGCTGCGCGAGCAGCTCTCCAAGCGCAGCGGCGTCTACCATTTCTCGCTCGCGGAGCTGCAGGTCGAGACGGCCGGCGGGCGCCTGCCGCTGCTCAGCGCCTCGACCATCAACGGCATCCGCCGCCTGGTCGCCGAGGACCTGGACGCCTTCCCGGCGAAAGCCGCCGCGCCCCGCCCCCGACCCGCCGCCGCTCCGTCCCGTCCCTCTTGTCATTCTGAGCGCAGCGAAGAATCTGAACTCATGCGCAGCAAATACTGCGTCCGCTACGAGCTCGGCCTCTGCCCGAAATACCAGGGCGCCAGGCCGCCGAAGGAGCTCTTCCTGCTCAACAACGGCCGTCGCCTGGCGCTCCATTTCGACTGCGCCGCCTGCGAGATGACGGTCACTGCAGACCAAAAGTAATCTCCACGTCGCCGAAGCGGCCGGTGAGGGTGCCGCCACCCGCGTCAAGGACCTCCTGGAAGAAGTTGCGCGTGAGCTGTCCGCGCCAGACGATATCGTCCTTGTCTTTGTAGGGGATGTCCAGCTCGAATCCGTAGGATTTGGAGTTGTACTTGACCACGGCGCTGCACTTCCAGCTCGTCGTGGTGCCGCCGTCGTCCTCGACCACCATGAAGGCGATCTTCTCCATCTGGTCCGTGAAATTGGTCAGCAGGACCGCGTCGAACGGGATCTTCTTGCCGAGCTGGTGGCGCCGGACGACCAGCATCAGGTCCGTCACGCTGGGCGAGTAGTTCCTGAGGTCCTCTTCCTTGGTGGCCTTGAAGCCGTCCACGGCGCCGGTCTTGATGAAGAATTCGGACGCGCCGCCGAACCAGCTGTCGTAGTTGCGCAGGGTCTTGAAACTCTGGATGCTGAAGATGTACTCTTCCCCCTCCGTTTTCCCGTCGTCCTTCTTGCCGGCCTTCGTCCCGTCCGCCGGGAACTCCTGCACGAAGAGCTCCAGCGGGGTGAATCCCGCGTCGTCGTTGCGGTTGATCACCCAGACCGGCCGCTCCTGCGCCACCTGCTCGTTCACGAGGACGGAATCCACCACGTGCGCGCCGTCCGCGTCGACGCGGACCGCGTAGCCGTAGTTGGACTCGGCGCCATAGCCCGGGTCGAAGGTCACGATGGGGAAGGTCTTGCCGTCCCAGTTCTCCGAATAGGGCCAGTAGATCTGCATGTCGGAGGCGCTGAGCGCGTTGATGTAGCGCTCGACGTCCGCCGCGCCCGCCTTGGTGCCGTATTTCTGCGCCAGGTAGTCGGCGAACAGGTCGCGCAGCGGCGTCCGGTAGCCGCCGGCCTTGCTGGGCTTCCCTGCGTCGCCCACGCCCGCGCCGGGCGCGGTGAAGAGGTCGTTGAGCATGTACTCCTCGTCGTAGCCGTGGCCCGACGAGGCGTTCACCGCGTCATATACCTCGTTGAGGTGTTCGTGTTGCAGAGGAAGGTCGGACAGCATCTGCGCCACGTCCGACAGAGAAAAGAGTCCGGTGCCGGACGCCGAGAGATCGAGGCTTTTCCCCCGTCCGTCGCATCCCGCGACGGCCAGGGCCCCCAGCAGCCCCATCGCCAGGATCCGGACCGGACCCGTCAGGTTGGATGATTTTGAAATTCTCATAGTCGTATGTTTTATGATCGTTCACGTTTTCGTTCCGCTGCTGCAAAGTGACGGACAATTATCCGTTTAACCAACAGATTAAACGTTTAATTCTCCGTGTCGGCCAGCCGCGTGGGTACAGATCAGTCCGAGAACCGGACGAATCGTATTTTTTCGTAGAAATCGGGGACGTTTTGTACGTTTTTTAATCCCGCGTCGCGGAAGACGGCGGCCGTCTCCGGGCCGAGCGTCTCGTTGATCTCGACGACGCCGGCCCCGCCGGGCCGCAGGAAACGCTGCGCCCAGCGCGCCACCGCGCGATAGAAGCGCAGCGGGTCGTCGTCCGGCACGAAGAGCGCCATCGCGGGCTCGTGCTCCAGCACGTTGCGCCGCATCTGCGCCCGCTCGCGCTCCAGCACGTAAGGGGGATTGCTGACGATCAGGTCAAAGGGGCCGTAGGGGAAATCCTGCTCCGTGTCCAGCACGTCGGCCCGCAGGAACGTCGGGCCGGTCTCGCCCGGAAACTGCCCGCGGGCGTAGCCCAGGGCCGTTTCCGACAGGTCCACGCCGATTACCTCGGCGTCGCGGACCTCCTTGGCGATGCTCCACGCGATACAGCCCGAGCCGGTGCAGAGGTCCAGCACCCGGGGCGCGCGGTCGAGGTCCATCTCCCGCAGCAGGCGGACGGCGTCGGCGACCAGCAGCTCCGTCTCGGGCCGCGGGACCAGCACGCCGGGCCCCACGGCGAAGCGGTGCCCGCAGAATTCGGCGACGCCGAGCACATACTGGATGGGCTCGCCGCCGGCCAGCCGCCGCAGGTCCTCCTCCAGTTCGGCGAGCCGGTCGTCGGGGATGCGCGTCTGCGGCTCGACGATGTGGGTGTAGGAAGCGGTGCCAAGCTTCTCGGTGCAGAGCATCAAAACCAAACCCCTCGCCTCCGGCGAAGGGTAAAGGGTTTCGAGG
>LUZH01000340.1 GCA_001602885.1 Bacteroidales bacterium Bact_16
GCCGTCACCGTGGGCGTGGTCGCCGGCGGCGTCAAGTCCGGCATCGAGAAATTCAGCAAGGTCTCCCTGCCCATCCTCTTCGTGCTGATCGTCGTGATCCTGGTCTATTCGGTGTCGCTGCCCGGCGCCGGATCGGGCGTGCGCTACCTGCTGCATCCCGACTGGAGCGAGCTCACGCCGCGCACCTTCGCCTATGCGATGGGACAGAGTTTCTACTCCCTCTCGCTGGGCATGGGTGCCATCATCACCTACGGTTCCTACGTCAGCAAGAAGGAGAACATCCTTGTTACAAGCACGGGCACAGCGGTGTCTGACCTGCTTTTTGCCATTTTAGCAGGTTTTGCGATCATGCCGGCGGTGTTCGCCGCAGGCATCGAGCCGGGCGCCGGCCCGGGCCTGATTTTCCAGAGCGTCCCGTACGTCTTCGCCCAAATGGGCGAGACGCTGCCGGTGCTCAGTTCCGCGATGGCGATCCTCTTCTTCCTGACCGTGATCGTGGCGGCGATGACGTCCTGCATCTCGCTGGTCGAGGTGGGCGTGTCGTTCCTGATGGAGCGCGCCGGGATGAAGCGCGGACGCGCCTGCGCGCTGCTGTTCCTGATCTGTGGCGGCTTCGGGGTGCTGTGCTCCCTGTCGTTCGGTCCGCTCCGGGACGTGCAGATCGCCGGGATGAGCATCTTCGACCTCTTCGACTGGGTGTGCTCCAACATCCTGCTGCTCGTGATGGCGCTGCTCGCGGTGGTGTTCGCCGGCTGGATCCTGCCCCGGCGGGTCGTCCACGACGAGTTCACCAACGGCGGCACGCTGCCGCTCAATGACCGGATCTTCCCGGTGGTCTATTTCCTGCTGCGCTGGGTGGCGCCCGTCGCGGTGGTCATCATCTTCTTCACCAACTTCATGCTGTAGGCGATGGAGGCGCGGCGCGAACTTTTCGGCGGCCGTTCCGCGGCCATCCTGGCCCTGGCGGGTTCCGCCATCGGCCTCGGCAACATCTGGCGTTTCCCCTACATGGTGGGCCAGACGGGCGGCGCGGCGTTCATCATCATCTACCTGGCGTCCTGCCTGCTGCTGTCGCTGCCCATCTTCCTGGCGGAAGCCATCATCGGGCACCGCACGCATTCCGGCACCTTCGGGGCCATGGAGCAGCTCGCGCCCGGCACCCATTGGAAATGGCTGGGCCTGCTGACCGTCCTCTCGCCGCTGGTCATCCTGTCCTACTACAGCGTCGTGGGCGGCTGGTCCATCGGCTACCTGTGGCAGTCGGTGACGGCCGGCTTCCACGCCGACGCGATCGGCACCGTGTCGTCCGCCTTCGGCAAGTTCATCGCGTCGCCGGGACGGCCGCTGCTCTTCCACACGCTCTTCCTGCTCGGCTGCGCCTGGATCGTCTCCGCCGGCGTCAAGTCCGGCATCGAGAAATTCAACAAGGTCACGATGCCGCTGCTCTTCGTGCTGATCGTCGTGATCCTGGTCTATGCGGTCTCGCTGCCCGGCGCCCGGGCAGGCGTGACCTACCTGGTCAAGCCCGATTTCAGCAAGATCACGCCGTCGGCCGTCGCCGCGGCGATGGGGCAGAGCTTTTTCTCGCTTTCGCTGGGCGTCGGGACCATCCTGACCTACGCTTCGTACATCCACAAAAAGGAAAACATTCTTGTTACAGGTCTTGGTACCATTGCATTTGACCTGCTCTTCGCGCTGATCGCCGGCTTCGCGATCATGCCCGCCGTCTTCGCCGCGGGCATCGAGCCCGGCGCCGGCCCGGGCCTGATCTTCGAGACCCTGCCCTACATCTTCGCGAAAATGGGTGCGGCCGCTCCCTGGCTGAGCGCCGTGGTGGCCGTCCTGTTCTTTGTAACAATTGTGTTCGCGGCCTTCACTTCGGCCATTTCGATGTATGAGGTGGGCGTCGCCTATCTGGTTGAGCAGAAGCACATTACGCGCCGCAAGGCGGTCGTCCTGATCTTCGTCGGGACCTGGACCCTGGGGGCGCTGTGCTCCCTGTCCTTCGGACCGCTCGCCGAGACGAAGATCTTCGGGCTGACCATCTTCAATTTCTGCGACCAGCTGACCTCCAACTTCCTGATGACCTTCGGCGGACTGCTGTTCGTGCTGTTCGTCGGCTGGAAGATGGACCGGCAGGCCGTCCGCGACGAGTTCACCCGCGGCGGCACGGCGCGCTTCAACTGCGCCGTCTTCGACGCGTTCTGGTTCCTGCTGCGCTATGTCGCGCCGCCGGCCATCGTGATCATTTTCCTGACGAATTTCTTCGCTTAGATTCCCAGCTCGCCCTTCAGCGTCCGCAGCAGGTCGAAGGCCTGCAGGGGCGTCATGTTGTTGAGGTCGGCGGCCTCGAGCTTGTCCTTGATCGAGGACAGGGTCGGGTCGTCCAGCTGGAAGAAGGACAGCTGGACCGAGCCATCGTCCTCCATCGCCATGGCGCTGGCGTGCTTCTCGCGCCGCTCCAGGTCGCGGAGCGTCCGCTCGGCGGACTCCACGACTTCGCGCGGCATGCCGGCCAGGCGCGCCACGTGGATACCGAAGCTGTGCGCCACGCCGCCGGGCTGCAGCTTGCGCAGGAAGATGACGTTCTTGCCTTCTTCCTTGACGGCGATGTGGTAGTTCTTGACGCGGGGATACTGCTCCTCCAGGTCGTTGAGCTCGTGGTAGTGCGTGGCGAAGAGGGTCTTGGCGCCCTTGCCGTTCTGGTGGATGTATTCCACGAGGGCGCGGGCGATGGACATGCCGTCGTAGGTGGACGTGCCGCGGCCGATCTCGTCCAGCAGCACCAGCGAGCG
>LUZH01000341.1 GCA_001602885.1 Bacteroidales bacterium Bact_16
GAAGTTCATGCGCCAGATCCACTTCCCCTTCACCGTCGGCTACGGCATGACGGAGTGCGCCCCGATCATCACCTACGCCAAGTGGTGGAAGACCCGCCGCGGCTCCTGCGGCGTGCCGGTGCCGGGCTGCGAGATCCGCATCGACTCCAAGAACCCCTACAAGGAGCCGGGCGAGATCCAGGTCCGCGGCGAAAACGTCTTCCTGGGCTACTACAAGAACCGCGAGGCCACCCAGGCCGCCTTCACCAACGACAACTGGCTCAAGACCGGCGACATCGGCGTCATCGACTACGACGGCTTCCTCTACCTGCGCGGCCGCTCCAAGTGCATGATCCTGGGCGCCAACGGCCAGAACATCTACCCTGAAGAGCTGGAGGCCGTGATCAACAACGTCGTCTACGTCGTGGATTCGCTCGTGGTCGAGGACAAGATCGGCCTGACGGCCCTGATCTATCCCGACTACCACCAGGCCGAGCTCGACGGACTCTCCGGCGAAGCGCTCGAGCAGCGCATCAGCGAGAGCCTGCCGGAGATCAACAAGCTCCTGCCCGCCTACGCGCAGATCAACCACATCGAATTCATGCCCGAAGACTTCGAGCGCACGCCGAAGCGCAGCATCAAGCGTTACCTCTACCAGCGACAGAAATAATCCCCCATAATGAGCAAGTTTGACGACAAATACATGAAGATGGCCGCCATCTGGGCGACCAATTCCTACTGCAAGCGCCGCCAGGTGGGCGCGCTGATCGTCAAGGACCGGATGATCATCTCCGACGGCTACAACGGCACGCCGTCGGGCTTCGAGAACATCTGCGAAGACGAAAGCGGCGCCACCAAGCCCTACGTCCTGCACGCCGAGGCCAACGCCATCTCCAAGGTGGCCAAGTCCGGCAACAGCGCGGAAGGCTCCACCCTCTACGTGACCGCGTCGCCTTGCATGGAATGCGCCAAACTGATCATCCAATCCGGCATCAAACGGGTCGTCTACCGCGACGAATACCGCCTGACGGACGGCATTGACCTCCTGCGCCGTGCAGGCATCGAGGTCGAAAAGATAGACTAGACTGACATGAAAAAATCTACCATCCTGATCGCCCTGCTGGGCATCGTGATCGGGCTCCTGCTCGCCGTGCTCTACGGCCAGATCCGGTCCAGCCGGCGCAACCTCCGCCTGGGCGACAGCCACTGGCGCAAGATCGAACTCATCCTCGAAAGCATCGACAGGAACTATGTCGACAGCATCGACTACAACAAGGTCAACGAAGCCGTGGCCGCAGCGGCGCTGAGCGCCCTCGACCCCCATTCGGCCTATATGCCGCCGCAGATCCTCCGGGAGTCCGAAGAGGACCTGATGGGCAATTTCGACGGCATCGGCATCCAGTTCAACGTGCCCAACGACACGGCCGTCGTGATCGACGTCATCCCCGGAGGCCCCTCCGAGAAGATCGGCATGCAGGCCGGCGACCGCCTGCTCAAGGTGGATTCCACCAACATCGCGGGCGTGCATTTCCCGCAGGACAGCATGGTCCGCCGCATCAAGGGCGTGGCCGGCAGCAAGGTGCTCGTGACGGTCAAGCGCGGCTCCGAGATCATCCCGTTCGAGATCACGCGCGGCAAGATCCCCACGCACTCCATCGACGCCGCCTTCATGGTGAGCGACACGACGGGCTACCTGCGCCTCTCCAAGTTCTCCCGCACCACGGAGCTGGAATTCGTGCAGAGCACGGCCGAACTGGTCGACCAGGGCATGCGCGAGCTGATCGTCGACCTGCGCGGCAACACCGGCGGCTACCTCGACCAGGCCTGCCGGCTCTCCAACCTGTTCCTGCCCCGCAACGCGATGATCGTCTACCTCGAGGGCCGCAACCGCAGGCACGAGGAGTTCCGGGCCGACGGCCGCGGGCCCTTCCAGGACCTCGGCCTCAAGCTGCTCGTGGACGAAGGCTCCGCCTCGTCCAGCGAGATCCTCGCCGGCGCCCTGCAGGACAACGGGCGCGCCCGCCTCTACGGCCGCCGCACCTTCGGCAAGGGCCTCGTCCAGGAGCCCTATTTCTTCAGTGACAATTCCGGCATGCGGATCACGGTCGCGCGCTACTATACGCCCGGCGGCCGCTGCATCCAGAAGCCCTATTCCGACGACTACGACTACGAAGTGATCCAGCGCTACGAATCCGGCGAGATGGTGCATGCCGACAGCATGCGCGTGGAGAAGGGCGGCATCCTGCCCGACGTCTTCGTGCCCGTCGACACCACCCGCGCCGGACAGTTCTACATCGCCAGCAACCGCAAGGCCACGGCGATGCGCTTCGCCTCGGCCTACTTCGACAGCCACCGCCGCGAGCTCTCGCAAATCGACGACTACGGCCAGCTCCTCGCCTGGCTCGACCGCGCCGGGCTGGAGCAGCAGTTCCTCGCCTTCGCCAGGAGCCAGGACAAGCTCGTGCCCAAGCCGGAAGAATGGGCCACCGACCGCCAGTACATCATGACCCAGGTCCAGGCGCTGGTCGGGCGCTACTCCAAGCTGGGAGACAAAGCCTACTACCACCTGTTCCTGCACACCGATCCAACCTTCAAGGCAGCGATGGGGTTGTAACAAAAGAAAAAGAGATGATCCGAAGATCATCTCTTTTTTGTGCGCGGGATGAGAGTCGAACTCACACGTCGCAATTGACACTAGCTCCTGAAACTAGCGCGTCTACCATTTCGCCACCCGCGCTCGAATGGAATGCAAAGATACAACTTTTTGCAGAACTGACAAAAAAAATTGCATCCCATCCGCACCTTCTTTCAACTAAAGTGAATCCGGCTTTTAAGCGGCGTCATTCGTATCTTGCAAACGCCTGATTGATAGCGCTTTTCATTTCCGGGTAATAACTGATCAGTTTCTTCTGGAGCATCGCGCAGTCCGTCACGTCCGGTCCCAGGACCTGGAAAATCTGGTTGAAAGACAGTCCGCGGTCCTCCAGCTGGAGCAGAATCTGCGGGTGGAACCAGAAATTCAGCCCGAAAGCCGGGACAGCCGTGTCGCCGTAGCGCTCGCGGTACAGGACCGTCTGCAGGAAATAGGCCCACATCTCCCCCACCTCGCAGTAGCCGTGGCCCTCTTCTGTCCCAACTCCATACGTGACAAAACCGGACGAAATGAACGAAGTGATCACGAAGCGGGCGTAGGCGTTCCAGAAATCCTTGCCGGCCAGCATGTAGTGGCTGGCATGCGCGAATTCGTGGACGGCGTCCGCATAGATGGAAGCATACGAGTCATGGTCCTTGAGGCCGAGGAGGATGTCCGGCAGGAAGAGCTTGACCAGGGTCGTGAATTCGCCCAGCAGCTTCGACAGCTTGCTGCCGTCCACCAGCACGCCCTGCTGGAGCATCGGGGCGCAGCTGGAATTGAAGCCGCGCAGGAGCCAGATGCGCAGGTTGGCGGGCGGCGTCTTGAGGGCGGGCGACTCCGCCGCGCAGCGCTTGAAGTAGTCATAGCCGGCGTTGTTGACCACGCAGCGCGTGAAAAGCGTGCGGTCGGAGTCCTGCGTGATCTCGGCGTCCAGGCCCGTCGCCTCCCCCTTGCCGAGCGAGGACGCGGAAGCGGGCACGAGGATGAGGTTGAAGCCGATGCCGAAGCCGGTGGAATTCTTGAACACCAGGCGGTAGCGCGGTTGGGAGGAGAAAGTGCCCGTCATCCGGTAGTAGCCGTCCTCGTCCGTATAGGCCCGCAACGTCTTGACGAAGCAGTTGCAGGCCACGCGCACGCCGCGGACGCCTTCGGGCTCCCCGCCCCGGGCGGCGTCCACGATCGTGATGCGGCCGGCCGGCGAGGCGGATTCGCCGCCCTTCGTGCCGGCCCCGTCCTGCAGCAGGCCGCCGTTGCCGGTCAGGCGGAACGCCTCCCGCTCGACGGCCGCCCAGTCCACACCGTCGGCGTCCTCGCCCTTGACGAGCAGCCGCTCATCCGGGATATAGCACTCGTCCAGCACTTCGTAGGGGATGTCCGGCGGGAAGCGGAACGCCTTGGGCACCGCGGCATACTGCCAGGTGATCTCCCCTTCCGGGACGCCCGGATCGTGATACCAGTCACCCTCCCGGACGATCTCGTAGTCCATGGGGTGGTCCAACAGTTCCAGTCCCATCTTCTCCAGCAGCAGATACTGCGCTTCGTTTGCCGGCAGGAAGCGGACATAATAATGGGTGGTGGGCAACACGACGCGGGACCCGGCCTTGGTCGGATAGACGGCGGCCAGCGCCTTGGTCATGTTCTCCACGGAATAAGGGTCGGCGAGCTGCCGGCCGAGCACGATCATGCCATGCTCGGCGGCGCCTCCGGGCCCGTCAGTCTCCCGGCCGGAATCGAGTCCCGGGCCGGCACAGCAGACGGCCGTCAAGACCGTCAAGGATAGTTCAAGCAACCTTTTCATACGATTGTGTTTAAGTTTACGCAGACAAAGGTCGGAAAGACTATCCGTTTAACTGGCCGATTAAACGTTTAATTCAACAAAAAACCCCATACGCAAGCGTACAGGGCACAAATCAGCGGTCGTCCGCTGTGTAAGAATCATACAGAATCAGAAGAAACTGACCGTTTTTTGTTCGATTGCGCTCATCAGGCTGTTGCCCAGACGGCTCACGCCGAAGCGGAAATAGTCCTTGTTGAGCCAGTCTTCGCCCAGGATCGCGGCGCCGATGCAGTAGTAGAGCAGGGCGTCCTGGTCGTTGGAGATGCCGCCGGCGGCCTTGAAGCCCACCTTCCGGCCGGTCTTGGCATAGAAGGCCTTGATGCACTCGCACATCACGTAGGCGGCCATCGGCGTGGCGTTGACCTCGACCTTGCCGGTGGACGTCTTGATGAAATCGGCACCGGCCTCCATGGCCAGGAACGACGCGCGCGCGATGCGCTCCGGCGTGGCGAGCAGGCCGGTCTCGAGGATGACCTTGAGCACGACCTTGCGGCCCTGCTTCGCGGCCTCCGCGTCGATCGCCGCCTTCATCTCCCGGATCTCACGGCTGGCAGCCGCATAATCCTCGGCAAGGAAGGCGTTGAGCGCCAGGACGATATCAACCTCGTCAGCGCCACCGCGGACAGCGAGAACACACTCCTGCACCTTCACTTCGAGGAAGCTCTGGGCGGAGGGGAAACAGCTGGCCACCGTGGTCACGTGGAGTTCGGGGCTGCAGCGACGGTCGCGGACGACGGTCGCGAAATTGGGATAGACGCAGATCGAGGCGGGCAGCGGGTAGCTCGGATATTCCTGCGTCAGACGCGTCACCTTGTCCACCAGCTTGCACACGGACTCGACCGTGTCGTTGCTCTTGAGCGTGGTCAGGTCCATCAGCGAGAAGCACTTCTTGAGCACTTCCGGGCTGGCCACGGCGTTCCGGTCGTCGGCAATAGCCTGGATCCGGGAAGCTATCGCCTCCTCGGCGGGGGTGTAGCCGTATTTTTCCAAATAGTCCATAGTAGATATTGTAGCTTGGTTATTGGTTATTATCCTGTTTCAATTCTTCCAGCTCCAGCTCCCGGATCCGCTTCATGGGCGCGGGCCTGTGGCTCCCGTCCAGCAGCTCGACCATCTCGATCCCGTTCAGGACGGGTTCGGCCGGCTCGACCGCTTCAGCCGGCGCTGCGGCGGTGGTGTCCGCTTCGGCTTCCGCCATCTCGGGGAACAGCTCGACGGTGGGCGGGCGGAACTCCTTCAGGTGGATCCAGCCCAGCGAATCCAGGCCGAAAGGACGCGCCGTGTAGGCTCTGCGGTAGCGGTTGAGCTCGATCTCGCGCGCTGTCTGCTCGTCGGCTTCGATCTGCATCCGGTCGCCTTCCTTGCGCAGGCGCGCGTCGGCGCGGTCCAGGATCTTGGCGTACTGCTCGGGACGGTCGAGGTAGTAGTGGACGGAGCGGTCGTAGTCCTCGAACGTGTAGCCGTAGCGGCGGAAGATCGGGTCGAAGACCAGCGTCGTGTCGGCGGCCTTGCGCGCGGCGGGATGGTCCCGCAGCCACTGGTCCGCCAGGAACATGTCGTGGTAGATGCGGGAGAGCTTCTCCGCCGGGATCACACGGGCGCGCCGGCCGCAACCGCAAACCATTGCGAGCACGGCCGCGAGCACCACGATATGCGCCCAGCGAAGCCGCATAAGCTATCTGAGCTGTGCGCCGAAGTCCTTCTGGAACGTAGTCAGCAGGCGCTCCATCACACGCTCCGTGTCCTGGTCCGTGAGCGTGCGCTCGGGATCCTGGATGACGAAGCTCAGGGCGTACTGCTTCTTGCCGGCAGGGATCTTGTCCCCGCGGTAGACGTCGAACAGGCCCACCTGGCGCAGGAGTTTCTTCGCCTGCTTGAAGGCGGCGGCGCGCAGGTCGGCGTAGGTGACGTTCTCGTCGAGCAGCAGGGCGAGGTCGCGGCGGACGGCCGGGAACTTGGGCAGTTCGCTGAAGGCGACCTTGTCGCGCTTGACGAGCGTGAAGAGCGCCGGCCAGTCGATCTCGACGGCGAACACGGGCTGCTTGACGCCGAATTTGCGCGCGAGCGCAGGGTTGACCGTGCCGAGCACCGCCAGCTGCGGGCCCTTGCCCGGCAGCGAATAGACCATGCCCTCGGAGAAGATGTCCGCGGGAGCGGGGGCGGTCCAGAGCTGGTCCAGGTCGGCGCCGTAGCGCCGCAGGAGCAGGTCGAGGTAGCCCTTGAGCTGGAAGTAGTTGCTCTTGGCGGGCTCGCCGCGCCAGGATTTCTCCGGCGTACCGGTCATCATCAGCGTGAAGCAGGTGTGCTCCTCATAGCCCTCGAGCGTCTCGCCCGGCTTGTCGGCCAGGCGGCGATAGACACTGCCGTACTCGAAAGTGCGCATCGAGGAGATCTGGCGGTTGAGATTGTAGGCGATCACCTCCAGGCCGCCCGGGATCAGGGACTGGCGCATCACGTTCAGGTCCTGGCTGAGCGGGTTGACGATCTGCACGCTGTTAGCGGCCGGGAAGGTCTCCAGGCCGTTATAGTAGTCTCCCTTGGTCAGGGAATTGTTCATGATCTCCACGAAACCGTTGGCTGCCAGGAAGTTGGACACGGCGTTGCGGACCGCTTCGGGATCCGGTTTCGGGGTGGCGCACACCGACATCTTCATGTGCTGCGGGAGCGCGATGTTGTCGTAGCCGTAGACGCGGAGGATCTCCTCCACCACGTCGCACTCGCGGTACACGTCCACCATGTAGGACGGCGCGGCGACGACGGCCCCGCCGGGGCGCTTCTCCAGGAAGTCGTAGCCCAGCCAGGTCAGGATGTTCTCGATCTTGTCGTGACCGATCTCCTGGCCGGCGAAGCGCTCGATACGGGCGTAGTCCAGCTCGATCTGCTTGCGCTCGATGGGGTTGGGATAAGACTCGCGGATCTGGCCGACCACCTCGCCGCCGGCGCACTCCTGGATCAGGAGCACGGCGCGCTTGAGGGCGTAGATGGGGATCTGCGGGTCGGCGCCGCGCTCGTAGCGGAACGAGGCGTCGGTCTGCAGGGTCTGGCTCTTGGAGGTCTTGCGGATGGAGGCGGGATCGAAGTAGGCGCTCTCCACGAACACGTCCGTGGTGGCCTCGGTCACGCCGCTGTCCTCGCCGCCGAACACGCCGGCGATGCACATCGGGACCTTCTCGTCGGCGATCACCATGTCACGGCTGCTGAGCTTGCGCTCCACGCCGTCGAGCGTGCGGATCAGCTCGCCCTCGGCGGCGCGGCGCACCACCACGTGGCCGCCGATCTTGCCGGCGTCGAAGGTGTGGAGCGGCTGGCCGAGCTCGAAGAGCACGAAGTTGGAGATGTCCACGATATTGTTGATCGGGCGCAGCCCGATGCTCATCAGATGCTTCTGAAGCCATTCCGGAGACGGACCGACCTTGACGCCCTTGACGGTGATGCCCGTGTAGCGGGGGGCGCCGTCGCTGTCGCGCACTTCGATCTGGATGCCCTCACCGGCGCCTTCGCGGAAGGCGTCGACGGACGGCTTGACCAGCTCGCAGGGGCGGTTGTTGAGCTTCAGCCAGGCATACAGGTCGCGGGCCACGCCCCAATGGGAGGCCGCGTCGATGCGGTTGGCCGTGATCTCATACTCGATCACCGCTTCCGTGCCCAGGTGGAGGTATTCCTTGGCCGGCGTGCCGACCACGGCGTCCGCCGGGAGGACCATAATGCCCTCGTGGCTCTCGCCGATGCCGAGTTCGTCCTCGGCGCAGATCATGCCGAACGACTCCACGCCGCGGATCTTGGATTTCTTGATCTTGAAATCACCGGGCAGCACCGTGCCGAGCTGGGCGAAGAGGACCTTCTGGCCGGCGGCCACGTTGGGGGCGCCGCACACGACGGTCAGCGGCTCGCCCGCACCGGCGTTGACGGTGGTGATGTGGAGATGGTCGGAATCCGGATGCGCCTCGCAGGTCAACACCTCGGCCACCACGACCCCGGCGAGTCCGCCCGGGATCTGTTCCTGCTCCTCGACGCCATCCACCTCGATGCCGATCGCGGTCATCGCATCCGCCACTTCCTGCGGCGTCAGGTCGCACTTCAAATACTCCTTGAGCCAATTGTAACTGAGCTTCATATCTTTGTCTTTTTTATCTATTTCAAATCTTCCGGAGCAAACAGCTGCTCCACGAATTCCTGCTTGTCGAACACCTTGAGGTCGTCGATCCCCTCGCCCACGCCGATGAACTTGACGGGGATGTGGAACTGGTCGGACACGCCCACCACCACGCCGCCCTTGGCGGTGCCGTCGAGCTTGGTGACGGCCAGGGAGGTGATGTCGGTGGCCCGGGCGAATTCCTTCGCCTGCGCGAAGGCGTTCTGGCCCGTGGAGGCGTCCAGGATCAGCATCACGTCGTGCGGGCCGTCGGGGACGACCTTGCGGATGACGTTGCGGATCTTGGTCAGCTCGTTCATCAGGTCCACGCGGTTGTGCAGGCGGCCGGCCGTGTCGATGATCGCCACGTCGGCGCCGCGGGCGACCGCCGCCGAGACGGTGTCGTAGGCCACCGAGGCGGGGTCGGAGCCCATCGCCTGCTTGACGATGTCAACGCCGGCGCGCTCGGCCCAGATGGTGAGCTGGTCCACCGCGGCGGCGCGGAACGTGTCCGCAGCGCCCAGCAGGACCTTCTTGCCCTGGCGGGTCAGCATCGCGGCCAGCTTGCCGATGGTCGTGGTCTTGCCCACGCCGTTCACGCCGACCACCAGGATGACATAAGGCTTCTTGCTGAAGTCGAACGGTTCGACGCTCTCGCCCACCAGGGCCCCGATCTCCTCGCGGAGCAGGCCCACCAGCTCGTCGAACGACATGAATTTGTCGCGCTCGACGCGCTCCTCCAGGTTGTCGATGATCTTGAGCGTCGTGTCGACGCCCATGTCCGACTCGACCAACGCCTCCTCGATCGCGTCGAGGGTGTCTTCATCCACCCGCGACTTGCCGATTACGGCTCTGGAAATCCTTTGAAAGAAACTTAATGCCATAGCTTACAAAGATAACAATTATTATGCAAATAAAGAGGGGTCCCGCGATGGCGGAACCCCTCTTTATCAGTATAGAGGAGAAAATTATTTCTTGCTGGCGAAATAATCCTTGGCCTTCTCGGCCTCGACGAGCTGCTCAGCGAAAACGTAAGCGCCGGTCTTCGGGGATTTCTCCATGCGGATGCACTTGACCATGCTCT
>LUZH01000342.1 GCA_001602885.1 Bacteroidales bacterium Bact_16
AAGCTCCGCACGCTGAAGGCGTCCGTGGACACGCTCACGCTCACGGCCACCCCGATCCCGCGCACCCTGCAGTTCTCGCTGCTGGGCGCCCGCGACCTGAGCATCATCAACACTCCGCCGCCCAACCGCATCCCGGTGCAGACGGAGATCATCCTCTTCGACGAGAAGGAGATCCGGAGCATCATCAACTACGAGCTGAACCGCGGCGGACAGGTCTTCTTCCTGCACAACAAGGTCGAGGAGCTGCCGGCCATCCACGACATCCTGCACCGCCTGATCCCGGACATGAAGATCTGCGTGGCGCACGGCCAGATGGAGGCCAAGGAGCTGGAAGGCAAGATGCTGGACTTCATGCGCGGCGACTACGACATGATGCTTTGCACCACCCTGATCGAGAACGGCCTGGACATCCCGAACGCCAACACGATCCTGATCAACCAGGCGCAGAACTTCGGCCTGAGCGACCTGCACCAGCTGCGCGGCCGCGTGGGCCGGTCCAACAAGAAGGCGTTCTGCTACCTGATCGTGCCGCCGCTGGTGAGCATCACCGACGACGCGCGCCGGCGCCTCAAGGCCATCGAGGAGTTCTCCGACCTGGGCAGCGGCTTCAACATCGCGATGCAGGACCTGGACATCCGCGGCGCCGGCAACCTGCTGGGCGCCGAGCAGAGCGGCTTCATCATGGACATGGGCTTCGAGACCTACCAGAAGATCCTCGCCGAGGCGATGGAGGAGCTGGGCGTGGAGACGGGCATCGTGGCCCGCAACGACCGCAGCAAGTTCGTGACGGACTGCACGATAGAGACCGACCAGCCGGCCCACATCTCCGACGACTACATCGACGTCACGGCCGAGAAGATCCGCATCTACCGGACCATCGACGCGATGTCTTCCGACAAGGAGATCGACCGCTATGCGAGCATGCTCGCCGACCGCTTCGGCGCGCTGCCTGCGGAGCTTGAGAACCTCTTCGAGGTCGTCAAGATCCGCAACCTCGGCGCCGCGCTCGGCTTCGAGAAGGTCATCGTCAAGAACGGCCTGCTGATCGCCTTCTTCATCGCCAACCCGATGTCGCCCTACTACAAGTCTGATACGTTTGCCACGATCCTCCAGAAGACGGCCGACATGCCGCGCTACGAGCTCAAGCAGACGGAAAACAAGCTCAAGATCGTGGTCCGCAACGTTCCTTCCTTGAAGGAAGCCCGCGCGGTTTTGAGCAAATTACGATAAAATTCGTATATTTGCGGACCATGCCACATTTACTGGTAGAAGCAGGAAACACCGCCCTCAAGGCCGCCTGGGCCGAGGGCACGACGCTGGGCAAGACTTTTCGGTATCAGGGTGAGCGGATGATGGACTATCTCCTCTCGCTGCTGGACAAGGAGAGGCCCGAGGTGCTGACGGTAGCGTCCGCCTTCGGAATTTCCGCCGGGGAGGAGGCCCTGCTGCGTGCCCGCTGCGGCGAACTGCTGATCCTGGATGGCGCCCACACCGAGTTGCTTTCGAGCCGCAATTATCCCGAGTATCTATCCTATGACCGGGCCGCAGGGCTGGTGGCCGCCGGTTTCCTTTTCAAGGACAAGCCGGTCACCGTCTTCGACTTCGGCACGACGCTCACCGTGGATTTCCTGAGCCGCGAAGGCGCGTATCTCGGCGGAAATGTTTCCCTGGGATGCCGGACCCGGTTCAAGGCGCTGGAACGCTATTCCAAGTCGCTTCCGCTGGTAAATACGCCCGAAGAGACGGACCCGGAGGGGCACTCGCTGCAGGCTTCGATCGCGTCCGGCGTCATTTCGGGCATAATGTTTGAAATTGAAGGTTACACAAGGCTCCGGCCGGACAACATCGTGGTTTTCACGGGAGGCGATGCAAATTATTTTGCCAAGAAGATGAAAAACTCGATATTTGTGGTTTCCAACCTGGTTTTGATGGGCCTTGCATTGATAACTGACGACTATGTCAAAGAGAATCTTAAATAGATGGTTCCTGACCGCGCTGGTGGCTGTCTGCGCAACGTTTAGCGCATTCGGCCAGGCCGCGGGTACCTATACCCCGTACTCCATTTACGGAGTCGGCGACCTGAGCCAGCCCGGCTCCGCCTACAACAAGTCGATGGGCGGCGTGGGCGTGGCCCTGCGCAACAACCGCTACATCAACCTGCTGAACCCCGCCGCCGTCACGGCGCGCGACAGCCTGGCCTTCATGGCCGACTTCTCCCTGTACAACGACAACAAGGTCTTCAACCAGGGCGGCATCAAGTCTGCCAGCAACACGTTCAACATCAACAACCTGGTGATGTCCTTCCCGATCTGGCGCAGCTCCGCCATGATGGTGGGCATCATGCCTTACAGCGACACCGGATTCGGCTACAGCTTCGAATACACCGATCCCGACCTGATCGGCTATACCGGCAACATCAACTACTCCGCCACCGGCAAGGGCAGCATCTACAAAGCCTTCGCCGCCGCCGGCGTGACCTTCTTCAAGCGCCTGTCCCTCGGTGTCCAGTGGAACACCTATTTCGGCAAGGTCGAGAAGAATTTCTACACGGAGTTCAAGGATGCGTCCTACAACAGCATCCGCAACGGCACCACGGGCCAGATCACCGGCAACAACTTCAAGTTCGGCCTCCAGTTCCAGCAGCCGCTCGGCACGAAGCACGCCCTGACGGTCGGCGCCACCTACAGCACCGCCGCCACCCTGCGCGGCACGATGGAGACCTTCCGCTTCGCCGGCGGTTCCGCCGCGGCCGACACCCTCTACTACAAGATGGACAACCTCGGCGTGGACAGCAAGGTGCAGCTCGCCGGCGAGATCGCCCTCGGCGTCACCTTCGAGGAGCGGGGCCGCTGGTCCGCCTCCTTCGACTATTCCCGCTCCGACTGGAGCAACTGCGGCCTGGACGGCGCCCGCGGATTCACGGCCAGCAAGATCTTCTCCGCCTCCACGGCCGAGACCTTCCGCGCCGGCTTCGAGATCGTCCCGAACCGCAACGACATCCGCTACTACCTGAATCACGTCGCCTATCGCGTGGGCGCGTACCATAAGAAAGAATACTTCCAGCTGAACAATCAGCCGGTCACGGCCACGGGCATCACCTTGGGCGTCACCCTGCCGATCGTCAACGGCTACAACGGCCTCACGCTCGGCGTGGACATGGGCCAGCGGGGATCCCTGAGCGGGGAGATGGTCCGCGAGCGTTACATCAACTTCTCGATCGGATTCAACCTCTTCGACATCTGGTTCCGCAAATACCAATATGATTAATAAATAAAACTGTATCGATCAATATGAAAAAATTAATTCTTGTCTTTCTGTTAGTATCCGGCATTGTCTTGGGCGACAAAGTGTTTGCCCAGGGTAAATATGGTTCAGGTCCGGACAGCGTCAAGTGTGTTACCAACCTTTCATTCTACACGGAATATTTCAAGGCCAAGCAATACGACGAGGCGCTTCCCAGCTGGCGCAATGCCTATAAGTTCTGCCCGCCCACGGCCAGCCAGAAGATGCTGGTGGACGGTGCCACCCTTCTCCGCCGTCTGATCAACAAGAACGCCGGCAACGCCGCTTATCGCGCCGCGCTGGTGGACTCCCTGATGACGGTCTATGACATTCGCGCCGAGTATTATCCGAAGAACGCCGTCACCGCGCTCAACAACAAGGGCCAGGATCTCCACAACCTTGTCAAGGACGACGCCCAGAAGCTTTATGACGGCTTCGAGGGCATCATCGCCAAGAACCAGGAGCAGGTCCGTCCGACCATCCTCCTCTTCGACCTGCAGGCCGCCATCGACCTCTTCCAGGACGGCAAGGTCGACGCCGAGACGGTGATCAACCTCTATCAGCGCAACAGCGACATTCTCGAGAAGATCAATCCCGCCACCGACGCTGACAAGGAGCAGATGGCCAATGTCAAGACCGACATGGGCAGCGTCTTCGCTTCCAGCAAGGTCGCGAGCTGCGAGAGCCTCATCGAGCTCTACACCCCGCGCCTGGCCGCCGATCCGGACAACCTCCAGCTCGCCCAGAGCATCGTCAAGACGATGAGCATGACGGAGAACTGCGACGGCAACGACCTCTTCCTGCAGGCCGTCGCTACGATGAACAAGCTGGAGCCGTCCGCCAACTCCGCCTATTACCTGTACCGTCTGCACGGTGCCCGCGGCAATATCAAGGAAGCCATCTCCTACATGGAGAGCGCCCTCGCCTTCGAGGACCTCGACGCCGAGCGCAAGTCCGACTGGACCTACCAGCTCGCCGCGTTCTGCTTCAAGAACGGTGAGAACGCCCGCGCCTACGAGTTCGCCACCAAGGCTGCCGAGGACGAGAAGCTGGCCGGCAAGGCCAACTTCCTGCTCGGCAACATCTGGGCCGCCGTCCGCTGCGGCAGCGACGAGATCTCCCGCCGCGCTCCCTACTGGGTGGCCTGCGACTACATGAACAAGGCCAAGGCTGCGGATCCTTCCCTCACCGACGAGGCCAACCGCTTCATCAGCCAGTACAGCGTCTACTTCCCGGAGACCGCCGAGGCCTTCATGTACGACATCACCAAGGGTCAGTCCTATACGGTCGTCTGCGGCAGCATGCGCGCCACGACGACGGTGCGTACCAGATAATTTGGGCGCGAAGCGAAACAGCGACATCATGCTGGCAATCACTCTGGTGGTTGCCAGCATTGTCGTTTCCTGCCGGGGGCAGATCGGCGAGGCGGACCACCTCGATCCTGGCCGCACGCCCACCCAGCGCACGTTTGACATGTTCGCCGTCCAGACCCAGAACGGCCGCGTGGCGATGCGGCTCGAATCTCCGCTGATGGAGCATTTCGACACCGACACGGCCTCGTTCGACACGTTCCCGGAAGGGCTCTCGGTCTTCGGCTACACCGAAGACGGCCGGCTCGAATCCGTCATCGTGGCGGACGACGCCCGCCACATCGTGCCCAAGGACCGGAAGAAGGACGAGATCTGGGAAGCGTTCGGCAACGTCATCATGCACAACGTGCTCGAGCAGCAGACGATGGAGACGGACACCATCTACTGGGACCAGGTCAAAAGGGAGCTGTATACCGACTGCTACGTCAAGATTTATTCCCGTCAGGGCTTCCTGCAGGGATTCGGAATGCGCTCCGACGACCACGTGCGCAACTCCATCCTGTATCGCCCCTTTGACGGATATGGCGTCGTGGTACAGGACAGTACGGCCGTTATCATTGATTCTGTGAATTTTATTGGGCCGTTTCCAAAAAAATAATTATCTTCGCAGCCCCTTATCGGAAAATTTAAAAAATAAATAACCATTATGGCGGTACTTGAAAAAATACGCGTTAAGCTCGGCGTCGTGATCTCTGTCATCATCGCGCTGGCTCTCCTTTCTTTTATCATCGACCCCGGCACGCTGGAGTCGGCGCTCAATTCGATGTCTTCCAAGTATGACGTCGGACAGATCGCCGGCAAGCGCATTTCCTACACGGATTTCCAGTCCGACGTCGACCGTTACACCACGATCAGCGAACTCCTCGGCGCCAACCGCAGCGAGGACACGCAGAAGCAGGCCCGCAACGCTGCCTGGCAGGAGCTTCTCGACAAATACATGTTTGTCAAGAACGCCAAGGAAGCCGGCCTCTCCGTCGGTGTGGACGAGATGAAGGCCCTCATGTCCGGCGAGATCGTCTCCCCGGCCCTGAGCCAGGCTTTCATGGACCAGAACGGCTCGTTCTCCCCGGAGCTCCTGAAGGAATTCGTCGACAACGTCTCCGCTGACGAGTCCGGCCGCTACCGCATCTACTGGAACTACCTCCAGAACACCGCATACAACCAGCAGTTCTACGCCAAGTACGGCGCCCTGTTCACCGCCAGCGGCAGCGACAACGCCCTGCAGCTTGCCCAGGCCGTCGCCGAAGGCAACACCACCGCCGACGTCGACTACTGCATGGTGTACTACCCGGTGGGCCGCGACAGCGCCATCACCGTCTCCGACAAGGAGGTCCGCGACTTCTACAAGGCGCACAAGGACTTCTTCAAGCAGCGCGCCAACCGCGAGATCGAGTATGTCGTCTATGAGGTCGTCCCGTCCGCAGCCGATATCGCCGCTGCCAGCGACGCCATCAACACGGCCTACGACGAGTTCGCCACCACCGACAACATGCGCACCTTCCTGCTCAAGAATTCCGAGCGCAACCTGGACAACTACTGGTACAAGGCCGGCGAACTCAGCACGGTCAACGCCGAGATCGACAAGCAGATCTTCGACGGCGCCAAGGTGTCCCAGATCGTGACCGCCGGCAACAGCTTCTTCGCGGCCCGCGAGATGGCCACCAAGATGATGCCGGATTCCGCTTTCGTCAAGCATATCCTCCTGCAGGGCGACGACGCCCAGAGCACGGCCGACAGCCTTGTCAACGTCATCAAGAAGGGTGGCAACTTCGCCAACCTCGCCGCTGCCTATTCCCGCGACCAGGCCTCCACGGCCGACGGCGAGCTGGGCGGCATCGGCTGGATGACGCAGACCTTCATGATCCCGGGCTTCGAGGGTGTCTTCGACGCCAAGGTCGGTGAGCCCTATGTGCTCAACACCCAGTACGGCTCCCACGTCGTGGTCGTGAGCCGCAAGACCAAGCCGGTCGTCAAGAAGCAGGTCGCCATCCTCGAGAAGACCGCCATCGCCAGCAAGGAGACGTTCAATGACTTCTATTCCCAGGCCAACACCTTCGCCACCCTCGCCGGTGGCTCCTACGAGGGCTACAAGAAGGCCGTCGACTCCACGAAGGTCTATTCCCACGCGCTGACGGTCACCGAGGCCACGTCCAACTACGGCGCCATCGACAACGCCAAGGAAGTGACCCGCTGGGCCTTCGACAACAAGGCCGGCAAGGCTTCCGCCATCATCACGGTGGACAACAAGTACTTCTTCGTCGCCGCCGTCAAGGAGATCAACAAGGAAGGCTACGCCTCCGTCCAGAAGGTCGCCCAGCAGATCTACGAGCGCCTCTATGCTGAGAAGCAGCAGAAGGCCGCTTCTGCCGAGGTCGCCGAGAAGATCGCCGGCGCCGCCACCCTCGAGGAGGTCGCCGAGCGCCTGGGTGTCTCCATCGAGCACCGCGACGCCGTGTCCCTCGCTTCCACCAACGTGGAGCCGGCGCTGATCGGCGCCATCTCCGCCGCCAAGCAGGGTGAGGTCTTCGGTCCTGTGTCCGGCATCATGGGCACCTACGTGGTCCGTGTCGCCAACAAGGAGGTCGGTACCTTCTACAGCGAGGCCGACGCCAAGAACCTGGCCGCCCAGAAGGCCCAGTACATGTCCCAGATGATCCTCAACGTCATGCAGGAGTATGACGAGGTCAAGGACAACCGCGAGCGCTTCTTCTAGCAGACAACCACTTCTACATAATAAAGAGAAAGGCCCGGGCAATTGTCCGGGCCTTTCTTTGTGCGTTTTTAAGCCGATTTAGAGGCGTCTGGCGCCGTCGGAGATCACGACGTCGTAGATCTTGGGCGCGTGCCCGAATTTGAGCGTAAATTCGGCTTTCGCGGCCGCGACGAACGGGAGGTAGAGCTCGTCCTTGACGAGGTTGATGGTGCAGCCGCCGAAGCCGCCGCCCATCACGCGCGAGCCCGTGACGCCGAGGCGGCGGGCCAGGCGGTTGAGGAAGTCGAGCTCCTCGCAGCTCACTTCGTAGAGCTTGCTCAGGCCGAAGTGGGTCTGGTACATCATCTCGCCGACGGTCTCGTAGTCGCCGCGCTCCAGGGCGTCGCAGACGTCCAGCACGCGCTGGACCTCGCCGATGACGTATTCGGCGCGGATGAAGTCCTCGCTGGAGATCTCGTCGCGCACTTCGTCCAGCCACACGCGCTTGCAGTCGCTCAGGAAGTCGATCTCGGGGTGGTTCTTCTTGATCGCGGCGGCGGCGCGCTCGCAGCTCTGCCGGCGGAAGTTGTAGGCGGAGGAGGCGAGCTCGTGCTTGACGCAGGAGTCCACCAGGACGAGCCGGTAGCCCTTCGGGTCGAAGGGGAAATATTTGTATTCCAGGGTCTTGCAGTCCAGGCGGATCAGGCTGCCGGCCTTGCCGAAGCAGGAGGCGAACTGGTCCATGATGCCGCACATCACGCCGCAGTAGTTGTGCTCCGTGCTCTGGCCGATCCGGGCGAGCTCGAACTTGTCGATGCCGTTCTGGAACAGGTCGTTGAGCGCGAAGGCGAAGCAGCTCTCGAGGGCGGCGGAGGAGGAGAGGCCGGCGCCGAGGGGCACGTCGCCGGCGAAGACGGCGTCGAAGCCCTCGACGTGGCCGCCGCGCTTGGCCGTCTCGCGGCAGACGCCGAAGACGTAGCGCGCCCACGGCTCTTCGGGCTTGTCCTCTTCGTTGAGACCGAAGGAGGTCGTGGCGTCGTAGTCCATGGAATGGAGGTGGACGCGGTCGCTTCCGTTGGGCTTGATCTCGGCCACGATGCCCTTGTCGATGGCACCCGGGAAGACGTAGCCGCCGTTGTAGTCTGTGTGTTCGCCGATGAGGTTGATCCGGCCGGCGGCGGCGTACAGGGTGCCTCCTTCGCCGTAGGTAGCCAGGAATTTCTCGTGGATTCTGGTCTGCATGTCCATAATTATGCGATTCTGATTTATAGTCGTATTCACAAAAATATCAATATTTCACAACAATGACAATAGGCAGGTGGTCGCTGATGCCGCCCGTGTAGCGCGGACCGACGAAGGTGCGGCGCGGCTTGGTGCCGCCGAAAGCGGCATCGGGCTGCAGCAGCGTCGGGTCGGCGAAGATCTCTTCGCGCACGGCGGAGAAGCCTTCGGCGAAATGCCCGTCGATCTTCTCCCAGCGGCCGTTGTACTTGAGCGTCCCGCCCGCGCCGCCGGCCCACAGGTCCTGGTTGAAGTCCCCCACCGCCAGCACACGCCGCTGCCCGGCGGCGCGGAGCGAGTCCGTCAGCGCCTGCATCCGGGCCCGCGCGCGTTCGCGCCGCCCGGCCTTGCCGCCCAGCTGCGAGGGGTGGTGGTTGACCAGGACCGCGAGGCTGTCGAACTGCGCCACCAGGATGTCGCGGGTGAGGAGCGGGACGCCGGCGCTGTCCGGCACGTGCGCGGCCGCGCTGGCGCGCAGCGGCAGCGTGGAGCGCCGGCAGAGCAGCGCGCAGTCGATGCCGCGCGGGTCGGGGGAGTCGTAGTGCACGATGCGGTAGTCCAGCTTGCGCAGCGCCGTGGCGTCCAGCAGCCGGCGCAGCACGCGGGCGTTCTCGACTTCTGCGAAGCCGACCGCGTCCGGCAGGCGCCCGTAGCGGTCCGCGATGCGCAGCAGCGTCTTGGCCACGCCGTCGCATTTCGCGTAGAAGCGGCCCTTGGTCCAGTACTGCGGTTTGTTGTCGGAGCGGTAGTCGAAAAAGTTCTCTAAATTCCAGAAAACGACAAGGAGAGAATCCCTGTCCTGTGCGGATGCGCCGGCAGACAGTCCTGCCATCAGCAGAAGAAGTATCATAGTTCGTTTCATTCTGCGAATATGGCGAAAAATACGTAAATTTGCACCGATAAATTTGATTGAACATGTCCCTCAAGTGCGGTATAGTCGGACTGCCGAACGTCGGCAAATCCACCCTCTTCAACTGCGTCAGCTCAGGAGGCGCGCAAAGCGCCAATTTCCCGTTCTGCACGATCGAACCCAACCTCGGCTCCACCAACGTCCCGGACAAGCGCCTGGAGGTGCTTTCCGAGATCTGCAAGCCCCAGCGCACGATCCCGGCCACGGTCGACATCGTCGACATCGCCGGCCTGGTGCGCGGCGCCAGCCGCGGCGAGGGCCTCGGCAACCAGTTCCTGGCCAACATCCGCGAGTGCGACGCCATCCTGCACGTCCTGCGCTGCTTCGACGACGGCAACGTCGTCCACGTGGACGGCTCTGTGGATCCCGTCCGCGACAAGGAAGTCGTGGACCTGGAGCTCCAGATCAAGGACCTCGAGACGGTCGAGGCGCGC
>LUZH01000343.1 GCA_001602885.1 Bacteroidales bacterium Bact_16
AGCGGGGAATACCAGTCGTATTCGCCGCTCCACTGGGCAGAATAGGTCCAGAGACCGCTCGCGAAGGGGTGTTCGCCGAAGGGCGAGGTGGTCATCTGGAGACTGAAGGTGGACAGCTCGGACGGGGTCGTGTAGGAGACCTTGCCACCCCACTGGTAGCAGGAGAGGTCGTTCCACAGCGGCGAAGCCAGCTGCGGGTGCACGAACCAGTCGTAATCGTCGTACTCGTGTCCTCCAGTCATGATGCAATTCTTACCCAGATTGAAAGTCCAGGAACCGAAGGTCAGGTCCACATAGGCGAGGTCGAACACGTTGTTGGAGTCGGAATGACCCAGCATACGGTACAGGTCGCCGCTCTCCTCGAGGCAGCCTGCGAAAGAGGATGCGGAGAAAAGGTGGGCAGCTACGGTCCAGGAAAAATGCTCCGAGGCGGAGCCTTCGAATAAGGTGTAAAGGGAAGAATTGCCGAGGGAGAATTCCGGTTCACTTCCGAAAATCGGGTTCACATCCAGACGCGGGATGATACTGACCTCGGCGTAGTTACCGAGATCGTCAGCCTCTTGCGAGTGCGCAAGCAAGCCGAGCAGCAGCGCTGCGATCGATAAAAGGTATTTCTTCATTTCTAACCATAAAAAAGGGGTTGGTGAAACTTCGGCGCAAAGGTATTAAAAAATTTTATAAATTTGTTTTCTGACTGATAAATTCTCGCTCCGTATGTACAATTTCGACGAAATCATTCCCCGGCGGGGTACCCGCTGCATCAAATATGACACCTTGCAGGAGCATTTCGGCCGTCCTGACCTGAATCCTTTGTGGGTGGCGGACATGGACTTCCGCACCCCGGACTTCATCCTGGACGCCCTCCGGCGCCGCCTGGACCACCCCGTCCTGGGCTACCCTTCCACGGGTGACGACTTTTTCGAGATCGTCTCGAAGTGGGTGGAGGACCTGCACGGCTGGAAGGTCGGTCCGGGCTGCTTCCGCTACGTGCCCGGCATCGTCAAGGGATTCGGGTTCGCGGAGCGCTGCTTCCTGCAGCCCGGCGACAAGGTCATCATCCAGAAGCCGGTCTACCATCCTTTCCGCATCGTGGCGGAGGAGAGCGGCTTCGAGGTGGTCAACAATCCCCTGCGCCCCGTCTATGACGCCGAGGGCTTCCTGCAGACCTACGAGATGGACCTGGAGGACCTGGAGCGCAAGATCGACGCCCGCACGAAGATCCTCCTGCTGTGCAATCCGCACAATCCCGGCGGCGTCTGTTTCCCGGCGGAGACGCTGCGCCGCCTGGCGGACCTCTGCGACCGCCACGGGATCATCGTCCTGTCGGACGAGATCCACGCGGAGATGGTCCTCGGCGGGCGGCGCCACATCCCCTTCGCCTCCGTCAGCGAGGCCGCGGCGCGCTGCGCCATCACCTTCATGGCCCCGTCCAAGACCTTTAATATAGCGGGCGTGGTCAGTTCCTACGCCATCGTGCAGAACCCCGCGCTCGCCGAGCCCTTCTTCAAATACCTGGAGTCCAACGAGACCGACTATCCGCCCATCTTCTCGG
>LUZH01000344.1 GCA_001602885.1 Bacteroidales bacterium Bact_16
GTTCATGATCTACCCGATCTACAACGTGCTCAACAAGATGGACAAGTCCTACTCGGAGGCCGCCCAGGACCTGGGCGCGACCCCCTGGCAGGTCTTCTGGAAGGTCACCGTGCCCCTCTCGATGCCCGGCGTGTCCAGCGGCATCCTGATGGTCTTCATGCCCACGGTGAGCACCTTCGCCATCTCGGAGTTCCTGACCAACAACAAGATCAAGCTCTTCGGTACCATCATCCAGGAGAACATCAATTCCTCGATGTGGAACTACGGAGCTGCACTGGCATTCATCATGCTCATCATCATCGGCATCAGCACGCTGTTTACCAACGATGAGGAGAAAGAGGCAGAAGGAGGGCTGATCTAGTATGAAGAAGTTTTTGGCACAAGCTTATCTGTGGATCCTGCTGGCCCTGCTGTACGCCCCGCTGGTGTTCATCGCGATCTTCTCCTTCACGGAGAGCCGCGTGCTGGGCAACTGGACGGGATTCTCCACCAAGCTGTATGAAAACCTGTTCTCCGGCAGTATGCAGGGGAGCAACTCGCTGCTCTCCGCCGTGGAGAACACCCTGCTGATCGCCCTGGTGTCCGCTTTCGTCTCGATGGTGCTCGGCACCGTCGCCGCCGTGGGCATCCACAACCTGCGCGGCCGCAAGAAGCAGGCCGTCAGCTTCCTGAACAACATCCCGATGATCAATCCGGACGTCATCACGGGCGTCTCGCTCTTCCTGCTGTTCGTGTTCCTGCACTTCAGCCAGGGCTACCTGACCGTGATCCTGGCGCACATCTCCTTCGGCACGCCCTACGTCGTGCTGAGCGTGCTTCCGAAGCTCCGGCAGATGAATCCGAACATCTATGAAGCGGCCCTCGACCTCGGCGCCACGCCCAGCCAGGCCCTCTGGAAGGTGCTCGTGCCGCAGCTGCGGCCCGGCATGGTCTCCGGTTTCATCCTGGCGTTCACGATGTCGCTGGACGACTTCGCGGTGACGTTCTTCACCCGCGGCACCATCGGTCTGGACACGCTCTCGACCTACATCTACACGGATGCGCGCAAGGGCGGCCTGACCCCCGAGCTGCGGCCGTTGATGACCCTGATTTTCCTGATCATCCTTGTCCTGCTGGTCGTGATCAACGTCCGCCAGGCCAAGGCGAACAAATCGACAAGCAAATAATACAATAATGAAAAAATCTATTATCCTTCTGGCGGCTGCAGCCCTGCTGAGCGCCTGCGGCCCGGACCGCGGAGAGATCCTGAAAGTGTACAACTGGTCCGACTACATCGACGAGACCGTCATCGAAGAATTCGAGGAGTGGTATGAGGAGCAGACCGGCGAGCCGGTCAAGGTCATCTACCAGACCTTCGACGTCAACGAGACGATGCTTTCCAAGATCGAGAAGGGACACGAGGACTACGACGTCGTCTGTCCTTCCGACTACATCATCGAGCGCATGCTCGCGAGCGACCTGCTCCAGCCGATCGACCGCGACTTCGGCCAGACGCCCAACTACATCGACGACAACCTCGCCCCGTACATCCGCTCCTGCTTCGACAAGATGATCGGTGGCGGCAAGAACGCCAACGACTATGCCGTCGGCTATATGTGGGGCACCACCGGTATCCTCTACAACGCCAAGTACGTGACCGAGGAGGAGGCTTCCTCCTGGGACATCCTGCGCAACCCCAAGTTCGCCGACAAGATCTTCATCAAGGACTCCGCCCGCGACGTCTTCTCCCAGATCATCTTCTTCCTCCGCCAGGACGACCTGCGCGAAGGCAAGGTGACCGCCGACGAGCTGATGCTCGATTCTTCCGACTCCTCCATGGCTGCCGTCGAGCAGTTCATGAAGCAGGTCAAGCCGCTCGTGGCCGGCTGGGAAGCCGATTTCGGCAAGGACCAGATGACCCAGGAGCGCGGCTGGATCAGCCTGAACTGGAGCGGTGACGGCGTGTGGGCCATCGAAGAGGCCGCCGAGATGGGCGTGGATCTCCGTTATTCCCTCCCGAAGGAAGGCTTCACCGTCTGGTTCGACGGCTGGGTGATCCCGAAATACGCCCAGAACACCAAAGCCGCCAAGTACTGGATCAACTTCATGAGCCGCCCGGACATCGTGATCCGCAACGTGGACGTGACCGGTTACGTGTCCGTCAGCGGTGCGCCCGAGGTGAAGGAGTATTTCTCCGACGAGGAGAAGTACGCGCCGCTCGACCTGTCGTACTTCTTCGGTCCCGATGCGACCGCCGTCTGCGTCGACCCGGTGCTCTATCCGGACCGCGCCGACATCGAGCGCAGCGCCCAGGAGCATGACTGGGGCGAGAAGACCCCGGAGCTCGTGGCCATGTGGGGCCGCGTGAAGGGCGAGAACGCCAACGCGATGACGGTCATCGTCATCGGCGTGGTCCTCGCCGCCATCATCACCCTTGCGCTCGTCCGCCGTTTCGGCAACAAGCGCGGCGGCCGCAAGCGTCGTAAATAGGCGTTAAAGCAGCTTTTCCCGCAAGTGCGAAAGCATGTCGCGGGTCATAGATTCCAGATTATAGGACGGCGTCCAGCCCCACTCTTTGCGGGCACAGACGTCGTCCATTTTGTTGGGCCAGGAGTCCGCGATGGCCTGGCGGACCGGATCCACCTCGTAGCGCATCTTGAAGGTCGGGATGTGCTTGCGGATGGCCTCGTAGACGCCTTCCGGGTCGAAGCTCATCGAAGCGATGTTGAAGGCGTTGCGGTGCACCAGATAGCGCGGGTCGGCCTCCATCAGCTTGATGGCGGCCTTGATGGCGTCCGGCATGTACATCATGTCGAGATAGGTGCCGTGCGCGAGCGGGCAAACGAATTCTTCGCCCTTGACGGCGGCGTAGTAGATCTCGACGGCGTAGTCCGTCGTGCCGCCGCCGGGCAGGGTCTTGTAGGAGATCAGGCCCGGGAAGCGCACCGAGCGCGTGTCCACGCCATATTTATGGAAATAGTAGTCGCTGAGCAGTTCGGTGGCCACCTTGGTCACGCCGTACATCGAAGTCGGGCGCTGGATGGTGTCCTGGGGCGTGTTGTCACGCGGGGTGTCCGGCCCGAAGGAGCCGATCGAGGAGGGCGTGAACACGGCGCAGTGCTTCTCGCGCGCCACTTCCAGGATGTTGATCAGGCCGTTCATCTGGATGTCCCAGGCCTTGAGCGGGAGCCGCTCGGCCGTGGCCGAGAGCAGCGCGGCGAGGTTGTAGATGGTGTCGATGTCGTATTTGTCCACGATCTCGGCGATCTGCTGCCCGTTGCAGACGTTGGCCTGCTCGGCGGGACCGCTCTCCAGGAGGTCGCCCGTGGGCGCCGATCCGGGGATGTAGCCGGCGACGATCCGGCCCTGATGATAAATCTTTCTGAGTTGCATCGTCAGCTCCGAGCCGATCTGGCCGGTCGATCCGATGACGAGTACATTTTTCATCGTAATATCGTTTTAGTGTCTGTGGTGTCTGTTTTCAGAGCGAAGCGATGTACGCTTCCATCGCGGGGACCTGGTCCATCGCGGCGTGGAACAGCGCCACCTGGTTGCGGGTGCGGACCAGGTTGTGCTCCGGGTACTTGATCTTGTAGTACGTGTCGCCGTTGATGTAGTCCGTGAAGAAGCGGACGGCCTGCATATAGGGGAAGAGGCAGGCGGCGTAGGAGAGGTTGTCCCGCTCCACGGGCGTCAGGAAGACGCGGGCGGACTCCAGGTAGCCGCGCGTGAAGGCCTCGAAGATGTCCATCCGGAAGCGGACGCGGTCCACGTGGGGGTCGTCCTCGGCCACGGCGTTGGCGGCCGTCCGGAGGAAATCGCCGTAGTCCGAGAAGACGAACGAGGGCATCAGCGTGTCCAGGTCGATGACGCAGAGGATGTTGCCGTCGGCGTCGAAGAGCATGTTGTTGACCTTGGTGTCGCAGTGGCAGATGCGCTTGGGCAGGATGCCTTCGCGGTACATCCGCTCCGCCTTGCACATCTCCTCCTCGTGGGGGAGCAGGTCGGCCAGGATGGCGCGGACCTCGGGCTCCGCCATCCGGCCCGCGGCGTCGGCCTGCACGGCTTCGTGGAGCTGCCGGGCGCGCAGTTCCATATTGTGGAAATCGGGGATGGTTTCGCCCAGCTTGTCCGGAATGTCGGACAGCATCGCCTCGAAATGGCCGAAGGCCTTGCCGGCGAAATAGGAGTATTTGGGGTCGACGAGTTCGTAGGTGAATGCGTCCCGGATGAACACGGAAACGCGCCAGAAGGCCTTGCCGTCGTACCAGTAGCTCTTGCCGGTCTCGCGGCAGGGGAGGAAGGTCAGGACCTTGCGGTCGATGTCGGGGTCGCCGGCCAGCTTGCGGCGGATGTGCGCCGTGGCGCAGTCGATGTTGTGCTGCAGGAGGTCGACATCCCGGAAGATGGCGTCGTTGATGCGCTGAAGGACATAATTGTCCGGTCCGTCGGTGACGACGAGCAGGGTGTCGTTGATGAGGCCGTTGCCGAGGGGCTTGATCTCAAGAATATGGCCCTGAATATCAAAGTGTTTTAAGATTTCTTCCATTATGTGGTCAAAAGCAATGCGAAGTTAACCAAAAATCTCCTGATCCGCAACAAAATGTAAGCAAATGGCGGAAATCCGGGAGAATGTGACTATCTTTGTTCAAGAACATAAAACAAACCACATAAGCTATGTACGGAAAGTTTCAATCTTATCTGCAGCAGGAGCTGAAAGCCATCGACGAAGCCGGCCTCTACAAGCGCGAGCGCACCATCTGCTCGCCGCAGGGCGCCGAAATCACCCTCGCCGACGGCAGCAAGGCCCTGAATTTCTGTGCCAACAACTATCTCGGCCTCTCCGACAACCCGCGCCTGATCGCCGCCGCCAAGAAGGCGATGGACGAGCGGGGCTTCGGCATGTCCTCCGTCCGCTTCATCTGCGGCTGCCAGGACCTGCACCGCGAGCTCGAGAAGGCGATCTCCGCCTATTTCCATACGGACGACACCATCCTCTACGCGGCGTGCTTCGACGCCAACGGCGGCGTGTTCGAGCCGCTGCTGACCGCCGACGACGCCATCATCTCCGACGCGCTCAACCACGCCTCCATCATCGACGGTGTGCGCCTCTGCAAGGCCGTCCGCTACCGCTACGCCAATGCCGACATGGTCGAGCTGGAGAAATGCCTCCAGGAGGCCCAGGCGCAGCGTTTCCGCATCATCGTGACCGACG
>LUZH01000345.1 GCA_001602885.1 Bacteroidales bacterium Bact_16
ATCGTCAACCTGGGCATCCTGATCGCCACGGGGACGCGCACGCTGGTGCGCGCCATCTACGTGCTGGTGTTCGTGTTCGTCACCCTCATCCTGCTGGGCACGATGTTCGCGCCGCTCGACAACATGACGCCCGGCTGGGCCGTCACGCGTTTCGTGAATCCTTTCTACTGGATGGTGGAAGGCGCGCGCAAGATCATGCTCCTGGGCAGCCCGGCCGTCACCGTGGCCGGTCCCTGCCTCGCCCTGCTGGGCCTCGGCGGGGTCCTCGCCCTGGTCAATATCCGGAATATCAAACACGCTGATTAATATGGACAAGATGTATGCATCCCTGCTGGAGCTCGCGCAGGCGCGCAAAAGCTGCCGCCGCTTCCTGCCCGATCCCGTCTCCGACGCGGAAATCGAGCAGATCCTCGCGGTCGCGTCCCGCGCCCCTTTCGCCTCGGGACGGACCAACTGGAAGGTGGCGGTCGTGCGGGACCCTGCGGTGATCGCGCGCCTGGCCGCGCAGGTGCGCGCCGGAGCCGAGGCGCTGGCCGCGCGGATGGAGGACGAGGAAGCGGCGCCGTTCTTCCGGCGCTACGCGCAGAGTTTCACCTTCTTCGAGACGGCGCCTGTGCTATTCGTCCCGTATTGCCGGGAGACCTCCACGATGAAGAGCATGTTGCGGGCGAACGCCACGGAAGACATCCTGGCCTGGGAGCACGACAACCTCACCAAATCGCTCTCCTGCGTGGCGATGATGATTCTGCTTGCCGCCGAGAGCCTCGGCCTGGGCGCCTGCTATATGACGGGGCCGCTGCTGGCGGACAAGGCCCTCCGCGAGACCCTCGGCCTCCGGGAATACTTCCTCCCGGGCGCCGTCATCCCGGTCGGGCGCAAAGCACTTTAGGATGAAGATCAAGCAATTCACATTCAACAAGATGCACGAGAACTGCTTCGTCGTCTGGGACGAAGCGGACGGGACGGCCGCCGTGGTCGACCCCGGCTGCGCAGATGCGCAGGAGCAGCAGGCGCTGGCCGGCTTTCTCGCCCAGGCGGGCGCCTGCCCGCGCGCCGTGCTGGCCACGCACCCCCATTTCGACCACGTCGTGGGCGCGGGCTGGCTGTGCCGGACCTATGGCCTTGCGTGCCACGTCTGCGCGCCCGACCGCCCGCTGACCGTGAAGCTGGGGGAGCTGGCGAAACTGTACGATTTCCCGCTGGAGGCCATGGACATTCCGTTCCTCTTTTTCGAGGAGGCGCCGCAGACGCTCCGCTTCGGAAGCCTGGAGGTGCAGGTGCTCCCGCTCACGGGCCACACGCCCGGCTCGGTCGCCTATTATTTCCCGGCCGCGGAGGCCGTCTGCGTGGGCGACACGGTCACCAAAGGCTCGCTCGGATTCCTGGAGACGGGGTTCGGGCAGACGCTGGAACGCATCCGCGACTACCTGCTCCCCCTGCCGGACGGGACGCTGCTCTGTCCGGGCCACGGGGCGTGCTCCACGATTGGAGCGGAGCGGGACGCGAACCGTTTTTTCAAAAGGAGCCAGGCACTCGGGTGAAGCGGATCACGGTCGGCGTGCCGTTGACCGAGGCGGTCTGGACGACCATCTTGTCGTCCTTGAGATACTGCATCGTGGCCACGTAGCTGCGCGTCCCGCTGTCGTTGGACACCGTCATCGTGATGGTGAGCCCGTCGTGGGAGAGGTTTTCGGACGTCCCGGAGAAGGTCTGGCCGCTCGGGGCGTCGTAGAAGGTGAAATTCCAGCGCCGGTCCACTTCGACATACGATTCAGCGTAGCCGGGCCCCAGGTCGGGGTCCGACCCGGCATATTGCCATTTCCCGACGTAGGAGGGGACTTCGTCGGGCTCGCAGGCGGCCAGGAGCAGGGCGGCCAGGAGCAGGGCGGAAAGGCGCAGCAGCCGTCTCATAGGCCGAGCCAGTATCCGCCGTCCACGTGGAGGACGGCGCCGTTGATGTAGCGGCTCTCGTCGGAGCAAAGGAAAGCGACCGCGGCGGCGACGTCTTCGGGCGTGCCGAAACGTGCGCTGGCGTTGATGTCCTTGAGGGTGTCCGAGCCGGTGGCGATGAGGAGCTTCTGCAGCGAGCCGCTGTCGATGCTGCCCGGCGCCACGCAGTTGCAGCGCACGCCCTTCTTGGCGTATTCGGCCGCGAGGCCCTTGGTGAAGGCTTCGATGTAGGCCTTGGTGCCGCCGTAGACTGTCTGTCCCCGGAACACGCGGCTGGCCGTCACGGAGGACAGGTTGACGATGACGCCCCGGCGCCGCAGGCACATGCCCGGGACCACCGCCCTGCACAGCAGGGTCGTGGCGAGGATGTTGGTGGTGAGCATCCGCTCGATGTCGCCGTCCTCGAGCTGCGGCAGGAGGGCGGTCTGCGTCTCGGCGGCCGCGTTGACGAGGATGTCCACCTCGCCCAGCTGCGCGATGAAGCGTTCGAGCTCCCGGCGGTCGGAGAAGTCGGCGCGGACGATCTCCGCGTCAATCCCGGCGAACCGGTCGGCGTGGCTGCGGCAGTGCAGCAGCATCGGCGCTCCGAGGGCGGCGAGGCGCCGGGCGATGGCGAGCCCGATGTCCGAGCTGGCGCCGGTAATGACTATCCTTCCCATTGTCTGATGATTAGTGCCGTGTTGTGTCCGCCAAAGGCGGAATTGACCTTGAGGATGTATCGGATGGGCATCCGGAGCGGGGCGCCCTGCACGATGCGGAACGGCGCCTGGGGGTGCGGGATGCCGAAATTGACCGTCGGGAGCACGACCTGATGCTTCAGCGAATAGACGGCGCCGAGCATCTCGACGGCGGTGCAGGAGCCGATGGCGTGGCCGACCTGCCCCTTCATCGAGTAGACGGGAATCTCCCGGATGCGCGGGCCGAACACCCGCTGCAGGGCGTTGTATTCGGCCGGGCCGCATTTGATGGTGCCCGTGCCGTGGAGGTGGATGCAGTCGATGCTTTCGGGGCCGATGCCCGCCTCGTCAAGCGCGGCGAGGACCGCCTCGGCGGCAGCGGCGCCGGACGGCTCGGGGTCCGTGACGGACACGCCGTCCATCGAGCAGCCGTAGCCGGCGATCTCCGCCAGGATGTCCGTCCCTGCGGGGACGTTGGCGGCGTCTTCGAGCAGCATGGCGACGGTCGCCTCGGCGAGGACGGTGCCGTTGCTGCGCAGGTCGCAGGGCTTGCAGCGCTCGGGGGCGGGGTCGGTGCCGGTCGAGAGGGCGCCCAGCGAGGAGAAGCCCAGGAAGGCGGGGTGCGAGATCATCGAGTCCGAGCCGCCGGTCACGACGGCGCCGGCCAGGTGGCGGCGCAGGATGCGCCAGGACAGGCCGATGGCCTGGGCGGAGGCGGTGCAGGCCGACGCGAAAATGTGGCAGCCGGCCTCGAACCCCCAGCGGGCGGCCAGCGCGCGCATGTCGGCGGCGAGCTGGTGGTAGGCCCCGCTCTGCAGGATCTCATCGGCAGACGAGAACCCGGCGGCGAAGAAGCCGTCCACGTCGAAATAATCCACGCCGCTCCCGATGTTGAGCATCCGCTCGCCGGGGGCGTAGCGCGCCTGGAAGCCGGTCCTGGCGGACAGCTCCTGCAGGGCCTCTTCGAGGAAATGGAGCTTGCGGTCCACGGCCGGCCCGGTCCGCACGACCTCCCCGTCGCGGCGGATCTCGCCGGCGGCCGTGACCGGATAGCCGGTCGTGTCGAGGTTGCGGATGTCGTCCACGCAGCGGCGTCCCGTCCGGAGGGAGTCGAGGCTCTCTTCGTAGCTGCAGCCCAGCGGGGTGCGGGCGCCGAATCCGGTGATGACGACAGCCATGGGGTCAAGGTCTGAAGATGGCGATGGCGGGGGCGTCCGTCCCCAGCAGGGGATGGTTCTCAAAAGAGGCGGGATCCGCCAGGGCGAATCCGACCTCGACGGAGTCGTCGGCATGCAGGTAGCCGGCCCCGATCAGGACCGGACCCGGTCCGGGGGCCGTCAGGGCGGCATAGAGCAGGGCCGAGGCCGAGTCCACGATCACGTTGTTGTCGCCGGTCAGGCCCTGCTCGATAGAGACGAAGCAGGGGACCATGTTGCGCATGACCTTGAACTGGGCGGTCGGCGGGGAGCAGGCGAGGTAGCGGGCGGCGTCGAAGCGCCGGCTGCCGTCGCCGGTCATCCGCTCGAAGACGTCGCGGAAGCAGGCGAAATTCTCCGTGTCCGCGGAGGCGTAGTAGAAGGGCGTGCGCGTGTCGGCCGGCTGGCCGTCCAGCAGGCGCGACACGGCCAGCACGGCCGCCAGCGTCTCGCGGGTGTAGTACTTGACCAGCTTGCGCTTGCGGATACAGGCGAGGGCCGGAATCTCTTCGTCCGGGGCGAAACGGAGGTATTGGGTCTTCATCGGACGATCCTGGCATCTCGGGTGGCGAAGCGCATCAGCGCGTCGGATTCCTGCTGCATCCGCTCGTCCAGGATGTCCAGGAAGGTGAAGAGCAGCTCTCCCGTGGCGCAGACGCGCCCGTCGCGGAGGGCTTTGACTTTCACGGCGCCGTACTCGTCGGGGTACAGGCACTTGACGTCCGCCCGGTAGACCAGGCGGTCGCCCGGGACGGCCATGTCGCGGAACTTGAATTTCTCCACGAGCGTGAGGACCGCGCGCCGGGGCTTGCAGCCCATCTCCTGCCGGCTCCACTCCAGGAACATCCCGGACAGCTGGGCCATCCCTTCGATCAGCAGGGTCCCCGGGTAGATGGGGCAGCCCGGGAAATGCTGGTCGAAGACGTCGTTGTCCAGCGACACGCACTTGACTCCCTCGACATATTTGCCGGGGCAGAGTTCCGTTACCTTGTCGACCTGATAGAAACGCATGACATTAACCGGCCATCTTTTTCTCGATGACGCGGGCCAGGTTGTGGACCGTGAAGAGCTGGAAGATGTCGGCCGTGGAATGGCCTTCCTTGAACTGGTCGGACTCGAAGTCCTCGTTGAGCTTCGCCGCCAGCTCGGCCGTGAGACGGCCGTCCTCGGGGAAGCCTTCGGCGCCGTAGTCGTTCATCGTGATCTCCGAAATCTTGATCTTGACGCCGAATTCGTTCTCGATCATGTAGAGGATTTCGACATAGTCGATGCTCTCGGCTCCCAGATCCCGTACAAGTGCACTTTCGGGATGAATGTCGCTGATGGAATCCAGGCCCAGGATGGGAACGAGGTTTTCCATCAATCTCTTCTCAATGTCTTGCATATAAAGGAGATGTTGTGTTCTCTACAAATATAGCAAGACAGTTCCGATAATGCAAATCGTTTATCGGTTGCGCAGTACGGTCTTTCCGTCTGCGCAGTCGACTTCGATGGCGGAATCCTTGTGGATCCTGCCTTCCAGGATCTCCCGGGCCAGCTGGTTGACCAGCTCGCGCTGGATCAGCCGCTTGACCGGACGGGCGCCGAAGACCGGGTCGTAGCCGTCCTTCACCATCGCGTCCTCGAAGGCGGGCGTGTAGGTGAGCACGACGTTCTCGGACTCGAGTTTCTGGCGCAGGATCTCCATCTGGATGCGCACGATCTGCCGGATGTCGTCCGGGGTCAGGGCGTCGAAGACCACGATCTCGTCGATACGGTTGAGGAACTCGGGCCGCATCCGCAGGCGGAGCTCCTCCTCCTTGAGGTTGGAGGTCATGATGAGGATGGTGTTCTTGAAGTCCACCGTGCGGCCCTTGTTGTCGGTCAGACGGCCGTCGTCGAGCACCTGCAGCAGGATGTTGAACACGTCCGGATGCGCCTTCTCGATCTCGTCGAGCAGCACCACCGAGTAGGGCTTGCGCCGCACGGCCTCGGTCAGCTGGCCGCCCTCGTCGTAGCCGACGTATCCCGGAGGGGCGCCGATCAGGCGGCTGACGGTATGGCTCTCCTGGTACTCGCTCATGTCGATGCGCGTCATCATCGTCTCGTCGTTGAACAGGAACTCCGCGAGGGCCTTGGCGAGCTCGGTCTTGCCCACGCCCGTGGTGCCCAGGAAGAGGAACGAGCCGATCGGACGGTGCTCGTTGGACAGGCCGGCACGGCTGCGGCGCACGGCGTCGGACACGGCCTCGATGGCCTTGTCCTGGCCGACCACGCGCTTGTGCAGTTCGGACTCCATCCGCAGGAGCTTCTCCTTCTCGCTCTCCATCATCCGCGCCACCGGGATGCCGGTCCAGCGGGCCACGACCTCGGCGATGTCGCCCGGCGTGACGGATTCCGTGATGATCGGGTCCTTGATGGCGGCCTGGCGGGCGGTCAGCTCCTCGATGCGCTTCTGCGCGGCGGAGAGCTTGCCGTAGCGGATCTCCGCCACCTTGCCGTAGTC
>LUZH01000346.1 GCA_001602885.1 Bacteroidales bacterium Bact_16
ACGTAAGCCAGGCGGAGCGACTTGAATTTAGGAAGCACGAGGGCCCAGAGGATGGAGCCGACCGCCTGCGCGGCGAACACGACGCCCACCCAGTTGCCCGCGGCCTGGTAGCCCTCGGACGCGGGATCCGTGGTGCCCCAGCAGTTGGCCGCGACGGCCCCGTTGGTATAGGTCCACATATACATGAACGCCGCCCAGCAGAAGAACTGGACCAGTCCCACGGTCCAGAACGTCTTCGGGGCGCGCACAAGGAGCTTCAGCAGCCCCGGGCGATGCTTCTCCTCCCCGGCCTGCTTCTGCGGGTCGATGCCGTGGAACGCGGCATACTCTGCCGGCGGCATCTCCTTGACCTTCACGAAGGTATAGAGCACGCAGAGGATGAGGATCGCGGCGCCGCCGTAGAAGCTCCACACCACGGAGGGCGGGATGACGCCCTTCGGGGCGGTGTTGGCGATGCCGATCCAGGTGAAGAAGATCGGGAAGAGGTATCCCACCAGGCTGCCGGCGTTGCACAGCAGCGACTGGATCGAATAGGCCTGCGCCTTCTGCTCCTCGCCCACCATGTCGCCGACCATCATCTTGAAGGGTTGCATGGCCACGTTGATGGAGGTGTCCAGGAAGATCAGGGAGAACAGACCGAACCACATCGCGCCGTTGAGGCCGAGCAGCAGGCGGCTGCTGAAATTGAGACTGCCCGCGTTGGGCAGGAACGCCATCACGAGGACGGCCACGATGGCGCCCACAAGCAGGTACGGCTTGCGGCGGCCCATCCGGCACCACGTGCGGTCGGAGTACTTGCCGATGAGCGGCTGCACCAGCATGCCCATCAGCGGGGGAAGGATCCAGAAAAAGCTCAGCTGGTGCGGATCGGCACCGAGCGTAGCGAAGATGCGGCTGATATTTGCGCTCTGCAGGGCATAGGCAATCTGCACTCCGAAGAAGCCGAAGCTGAGATTCCACATTTGCCAGAAAGTGAGCTTATTGGTTTGCATTTTTAGTGTTATTGTCAATCGCTGCAAAATTGAAAAATCTTTCACGCGCGAAAAAATTGAAATGGATGAATGGTATTATTTTCGGGATGAATGGTCGAATTAGGAAGAAAATTTATTATCTTCAACCGCTATATTATGAAGATTTCAAAAGAGTTCTGGATTATTCTCGGTTTTGCGCTGCTCCACGCAGCCGTCGCCCTGGGCTGCCGGCTGGCGGGTCTCGCAGACGAGATGATGCTGACCCTGCTGACGATGCTTCTGGTCGTCCTGTTGTGCCTGCGTTGCCGCGTAGACGGCAAGATGACAGCCATTTCCGTCGTGCTGGTCAACGTGATCGGCGTGCTCCTCGGCCGGGGCACGGCCCTGCTTTTCGGGGCGCTCTTCGTCTCGCCGCTTGTCATCTATCCCCTCTCCACCTTCGCCTCCACGCTCCTGATCGGCTGGGCGACGCTGTGGGCCGTGCGCCTCTACGCGCGCAAGATGGCGGCCAGCGTCGAGCAGGTCAATTCCCTGAAGTGGCTGCTCGTCGCCTTCGTCTTCATCCTGGTGATGCGCCTGGCCATCCTGCTCTTCTTCTCCGAAGCCCACGAAGGCCGCAACACTGCCGTCACCATCCTCCTCGACTACTCGATGACGCTCGTCGTCATCCTCGTGCTCGCCGCCTATTCCCTGCGGCTGCAGCAGCGCGCCCTCGAGGCCGCCGAGCTGGCCAACCTCGCCCAATACCGCTACCACAAGCTCAAGCAGCAGGTCAACCCGCATTTCCTCTTCAACTCGCTCAACGTGCTGGACTACCTCATCCAGGAGCAGCCGCGCGAGGACGCCAGCCGCTACACGCACAAGCTCGCGGAGGTCTACCGCTACATGATCCGGAGCGAAGACGAGACCACCGTCCACCTGCGCGAAGAGATGGACTTCGTCTCGCAATACGTCGACCTGCTCAAGGTCCGTTTCCCGGAGGGGCTGGAAGTCCTGGTGGACATCCCCGAAGAGGCGATGGCCCGCTCGGTCGTGCCCTGCTGCGTGCAGCTGCTCATCGAGAACGCCACCAAGCACAACGCCATCGACCGCGACAAGCCGCTCCGCATCAAGGTCTGCGCCTCCGGCGAGAAGGTCACCGTGACCAACAACCGCAATCCCAAGCTCACCCAGGTCGCCTCGACCGGGCTGGGCCTCCAATACATCCGCCAGCAGTACCGTGACCTGTCCGGCAAGTCCATCGTCGTCCGCTCGGACGACCAGAACTACACCGTCACCCTTCCGCTCCTATAATGAGACTATGATGAAAGCCCTGATTGTCGAGGACGAGCGCATGGCCCAGGCGCAGCTCGTCCGCCTGCTCAAGACACATTTCCCCGATATTGAAGTGGTCCAGACCACCGATTCGGTGCGCAGCACCGTCGAATACCTCGCCTCCAACCCGCCGCTCGACCTCATCTTCATGGACGTCGAGCTCTCCGACGGCGACTGCTTCGAGATTTTCCGGCAGGTGCCCGTGCGCGCGCAGGTCATTATGACTACCGCCTACGAATCCTACGCCCTCAAGGCTTTCGAGGCCGGGAGCGTGGACTATCTCCTCAAGCCCATCGGCGCCGAGGAGCTGGCGCGCGCGGTGGGCCGCTGCCGCGAGCGCGCCGCCACGGCCCCGGCGATCGACGTGGAGAAGCTCCTGGCCGTGGTGGAGGGGCGCCGGCCCAAGGCCTACAAGGAGCGCATCGTGGTCTATGTCGGCGAGCAGATCATCCCCGTTCCCACGGACCGGATCGCCTTCTTCTTCGCCGAAGAGAAGGCCAACTACCTGATGACCGACGAAGGCGCGCGCTACCTCGTCGAGACCACGCTCGACACCCTCGAGCAGGATCTCGACCCGGAGCGCTTCTTCCGCGCCTCGCGCGGCGCGATCGTCGCGCGCAGCGCCGTCAAGAGCGTCAGCCGCCACTTCAGCGGCCGCCTGCGGCTCGAGCTCAAGCCCGCGCCGCCCTTCGAGCCCACGGTCTCCCGCGCCCGCGTGGACGATTTCCTGAAATGGCTGGAATAAAAGAAATCCGCCGGCTTTTGCCCGGCGGATTTTCTTATAACTTGTAGTAGGATCCCAGGATGGCCGCGAACCAGCTCGGCGGCAGGAGCTTCTTGAGCGTCACGGAGAGACGCTGCTCCAGCGTGGAGATGATATAGTGGTAGCGCGGGCGCTTCTTGCGCACGATCTTGCTGATCTTGCCGGCGAGATATTCGGGCTTGAGGCCCGTGGTCTCGTCCTTCTCGATGCTCGCGAGGGACTTCGCGTAGGTCTTGTAGACCTCGTACGCCTCGGGATTGGCCACGCTCTTGCGCTGCGCCGTGAACGACGTGGCGAAGTCGCCCGGTTCAATCACGACCACCTGGATGCCGAAGGCTTTCGTCTCCAGGCGCAGGGCCTCGCAGTAGCCCTCGATGGCGAACTTCGACGCGGAGTAGAGTCCCTGGAACGGGAGGCCCATCAGGCCGCCGATCGAGCTGAAACAGAGGATCTTGCCGCCGCCCTGCTGGCGCATGGCGGGCAGCACGTAGTGCAGGAAACGCACCATCCCCATCCAGTTCACGTCCATCTGGCGCTCCGCATCCTCCAGCGAGGAGAACTCCAGCGGACCGCCGATGCCCATGCCGGCGTTGTTGATGAACACGTCGATGCGCCCTTCGGCGTCGAGCACCTGCTTCACCGCCGCCTCGCAGTCCTCCGCCCGCTGGGCGTCGGCCTGGATGTAGGTGACGCCGGGCAGCAGGTCCGTGGCCTTGCGGTGCGTGCCGTAGACCTTATGGCCGTCGGCGCTGAGCCGGGCGGCCATCGCGCGGCCGAAGCCGGAGGTGATGCCGGTGATCAGGATGACCATGTTATGCGATGACGCCGAGTTCGCGGAAGATCTTGGTGAGCACCGCCACGGCCTCGTCCACCTGCTCGGTGGTGTGCGTGGCCATGAGGGCGAAGCGGATGAGCACGTCCTTCTCGGGCACGGCCGGGGCGATCACCGGGGTGATGAACACGCCCTGCTCGTAGGCCATCCGCACGATCTGCATGGCCTTGAAGGTGTCGCGCACGAAGAGCGGGATGATCGGGGACTGGGTGTGGCCCGTGTCGAAGCCGGCCTTCTTGAAGGCCTCCTGCGCGTGGCGCGTGACCTTCCAGAGGTTTTCGCGGCGCTCCGGCTCGGAGATCATGATGTCCAGGGCGCAGGAGGCGGCGGCCACGGCGGCCGGCGTCATCGAGGCGCTGAAGATCAGCGAACGGGAGTTGTGCTTGAGGTAGTTGAGGACTTCCTTGTCGCCGGCGATGAAGCCGCCCAGGGAGCCGAAGCTCTTGGAGAAGGTGCCCATGATGAGGTCCGTCTCCTTGGTCAGGCCGAAGTGGCTGGCGGTACCGGA
>LUZH01000347.1 GCA_001602885.1 Bacteroidales bacterium Bact_16
ATCAAGGGCCACTACACCGACGACGTGGAGAATCCGCAGGATTATCCCGTCTGCCGGATGGGTGCCGCCAACGTCGGCCCTGAGTTCACCGTGAGCGAGTTCAACGCCCTCGAGGAGCTCGAGAAGGTGGAGGACGCCCTCTACGAGGCCGGCCAGGTGGCGATGCACTCCAACATGACCGCCATCCTCAAGGACCTGGTCATCGCTTCCGGCCGCTGGAAGAAGTGGGTCCACGGCAACGAGTCGCCGGACGACTTCGATTCCATCACCCCGGACCGTCAGCGCTGGCTGATCCAGACCGGCGCCCGCTACATCTGGCAGAAGCCGGAGGCCGTCGCGGCCCGTCAGACGCTCTACAACAATCTTAACCTCAACGGAATCGACGCGGAAGGCATCGTCCTCTCCACGATCGAGCGTGCCATCGACAAATATTACGTAGCATTCAATCTGGTTAACCTTAACGATTTGCTTTAAATGAAGAAGTTTGACATCATCGCGCTGGGAGAGCTCAACGTAGATCTCCTGCTCAACAGGATCTGCGGATTCCCGGAAGTGGGTAAAGAAATCTTTGCCAAGGAGATGACCCTCACGCTCGGCAGCTCCACTGCCATCTTTGCCGCGAACGCGGCATCGCTCGGAGCCCGGGTCTCTTTCCTCGGCATGGTCGGGAAGGACGATTTCGGCGCCTTTGTCAAGACTTCCCTGGAGCAGCGCGGCGTGGACACCTCGAACCTGATCGAGGTGTCGACGGCCGCAACGGGCCTGACCGCCATCCTCAACTACGACGAGGACCGCGCCAACGTGACGTATCCCGGCGCCATGAGCATCATGGGCGCCAGGGACATCCGTCCCGAGGCCATTGCGGAGGCCCGCCATGTGCACATCTCCTCGATCTTCATGCAGGAGGCGCTCCACCGGGACATCTATGAGATCGTCCGGCTCGTCAAGGAGCAGGGCGCCACGCTGTCGATGGACATGCAGTTCGACCCGGAGGAGAAATGGGACTTCGACTACAAGAAGATCCTCCCGCTGGTGGACATCTTCATGCCCAACGAGCAGGAGCTGACGGCCCTGACGGGCAAGGGCTCCGTCGAGGAGGCGATCGCCGAGGTCCGTCCGTACATCAACGTGCTCGTGGTCAAGATGGGCTCCAAGGGCTCCCTGCTGGTCACGAAGGACGGCGAGAAGAACCTCCCCGCGATGCTCAACCGCAACGTGGTCGATGCGATCGGGGCGGGGGACAGCTTCAACGCGGGCTTCATCACGGCCTTCGTCCAGGGCAAGGACCTCGAGTACTGCCAGTATTTCGGCAACCTGACCGGCGCGGTCAACACGACCGCGGCCGGCGGCACGGGCGCCTTCTCTTCGAAGCAGGCGATCGAGGAAGCCGCCCTGAAGCATTTCAACCAGACCATCAAACTCTAAGGATTATGAAACCCTATATCGCCATAGCGTGGTGTATGCTTCTGGCGGCATGTGCAAAGGCTCCGGTCTCGGGTGACCTGTCGGTCGTCCCGACCGGGGACGGCGCATTCTGCATCGAGAACACCGCGGCGGCCGCGCCGCTGACCGACGCCGAGACCGCGCTTGCCTCCGTCACCGTCGGCGGCCAGAAAATCGCGTTCAAGGAGGTCTGTGCCACCAGCCGGCGCATCAATGACGCTTTCGGCCGCGGCACCTGTTTCATCTACAAGAGCGAATCCGTCTCCGGCCCGCTGGTGTCGCGTGAGCTCCGCCTCTCCGTCTACGACGCGTTCCCTTCCACCATGCTGGTGAGCGCGACCTACCGCAACGACTCCGGCGAGGAGCTGGCGGTGGACGGCTGGTCGCTGTGCGACCTGCAGGTCCGCGCCGACGCGCCGGATCCGTATTTCTGGTCCTTCCAGGGCCAGTCCACGAGCGCGCGTGAGGATTGGATCAAGCCGATCGACGACGCTTTCTACCAGCGCAACTTCATGGGGATGAACCCCGCCGGCGACCATGTCGACTACGGCGGAGGCGTGCCCGTGGTCTGCCTGTGGCGGCGCGACGCCGGCGTGATCATCGGCCATCTCGAGCCGACGCCGCAGATCGTCAGCCTGCCGGTCGACAAGAAGGCGGAAGACGGTTTCGCGAGCATTTCCGTGGTCAAGGAATACGACGAGCCGCTGGCCCTGGCGCCCGGCGCGTCGCTCGACACCTATACCTGCTTCGTCAGCGTCTTCAAGGGCGACTGCTTCGGCGCGCTCCGCAACTATGCGCAGCTGCTGGACAAGGTCGGCGTGAAGATGCCCGTGAGCGTGCCCGAGGCCTACGAGACCGCCTGGTGCGCGTGGGGCTATGAGCGCAAGTTCACGATCGCCGAGATCGTGGGCACGCTGCCCAAGGTCAAGGAGCTCGGCTTCAAGTGGGCCACGCT